>JAGLKG010000068.1 GCA_023141835.1 Maribacter sp.
ACCTTGCCTTTAATCCCCGAATACCCTATTTCATCAGATTCGCCATGTGTAATTCCTTTTTTAATCCCTGCCCCGGCCATCCACATGGTAAAGGCCTCATTATGATGATCTCTACCCAGGAAATTTTTACCCGTTCTTGCTTCCATCATTGGAGTTCTACCAAACTCACCTCCCCAAACAACCAAGGTATCCTCCAAAAGTCCCCTTTGCTTCAAGTCCACAATCAGGGCCGCCATACTTTGATCAACACTTTTGCATTTCACCTTTAATCCGGAAGTCCCAACTCCGCCTTTTTCCCCAGCTCCATGCGAATCCCAGCCGCTATCATACAGTTGTACAAACCGAACACCGTTTTCTACCAATCTTCTTGCCAAAAGACAATTATTTGCAAAGGATGTTTTTCCGGGAGTAACTCCGTACAACGCTTTAATATACTCTGGCTCATCATCAATATTCATGGCCCCTGGTACAGAAGTTTGCATTTTAAAAGCCAATTCGTATTGGGAAATTCGGGTTAGAATTTCGGGATCTTGACTTTCTTGATACTCCAACTCATTAATCTTATTGATTGTCTCCACAGATTTTTTACGTAACGCACTATCAATCCCCTTTGGATTTTGAAGATTACGAACCGCATCTCCTGAAGATCTACACTGAACGCCTTGGTGAACTGTGGGTAAAAAACCGCTTCCCCACAATCGCTTTCCTCCTGTTGCACCCCCGTTTGAAAGCAATACCACAAAACCCGGTAGGTTTTCATTTGGGGAACCCAGCCCATAGGTGGCCCAACTTCCTATTGAAGGCCTTCCTGTTCTAGGAGACCCTGTTTGCATTAAAAACTGTGCAGGCGCATGGTTAAATTCCTCGGTATGTACCGCCTTTAAAAAAGAAACCTCATCTACCACCTCACTGAATTTAGGTAAATAATCGGATACCCAGGAGCGCGATTCACCATATTGATCAAAGGTTGCCTGTGATCCCAACATTTGGGGTGTTCCCCTGATAAAGGCAAATCTTTTCCCCTCCAGTAGTGAGGGAGGACAAAGTTTCCCATCCAATTTGTTAAGCTCTGGCTTATGATCAAACAGTTCTAATTGCGAAGGGGCACCGGCCATGTGTAGATATATGACATGTTTGGCTTGTGGTACGAAATGGGTGCCGCCTTGACCAAATTTTGATTTCAATACATTTTTCGCAAATAAATCACTTCCCAACATAGACCCTAAAGTCAAAGCCCCCATACCTGAAATGCAATTTTTTATAAAATGCCTTCTTGTATTATATTCGCTTTCCCTAAAATGCGCTTCGTTCAAAATATCCATACGTACTATCCTTTTGTGATGAATTCATCCAAATTCAACAAAGTATTCGCAACCACGCTCAAAGCCGCCAATTTATATTTTTCCTTTATTGGCCTTTTCTTTGTTATTTCTGGAAACTCTTTAATAGATACATTTTCTTTGTAATGTTGATACGCTTCCTCGTAAAGTTCGCTCAATAACTTCAGTTTATTTGCATTGATCTCTCTACCCATAACTTTCAAATAACCGAACGACATCTGCTCCGTCAATGCTCCTTTTGCATAGAACATCTTTTCCGCCAGAGCTTGGGATGCTTCAAAAAATGTTTGATCATTCAATAAATTCAGAGCCTGCAGAGGTGTATTGGTCCTAATACGGCGCGATGCACAAACTGAACGATCTGGACTATCAAAGGCAATTAAGTTCATCGGAGGATTTACTCGTTTCCAAAAGGTGTATAGGGAACGTCTATATTTTGC
>JAGLKG010000069.1 GCA_023141835.1 Maribacter sp.
CACCATAAAAGGGGTCAAGGTACTCGCCAGTGCGGATGTGGTTTTATATGATGCCTTGGTTAATATTGAGTTGTTGAACCATGCTCCGAAGGCTGAGCATATTTTTGTAGGAAAGAAACGGGGATGTTATGCTTTTGAACAAGATCAAATCAATGAATTGATTGAAAGTAGGGCAAAGTCTTATGGACATGTAGTCCGACTTAAAGGAGGAGACCCCTTTGTTTTTGGAAGAGGGGCAGAAGAGATGCAATATGCGGCGGCCCACGGATTGCAAGTGGCTATGGTGCCAGGTATCTCATCTTCCATGTCGGTACCTGCAGCCCAAAATATTCCTGTTACCAAAAGAGGGGATACTGAGAGTTTTTGGGTGATTACTGGAACTACCAAAGAACATAAATTATCTGATGATGTATGGCTTGCGGCTAAATCAAATGCAACCGTGATCATTCTAATGGGAATGAGCAAGTTGCCCTCAATTGTTGAGCTCTACAAAAAAGAAGGCAAAGCAAATATCCCAATTGCGATTATACAAAATGGTACTCGAGAGAATGAAAAAATTGGGATTGGGACTATTTCAACAATTGAAAATGTGGTCAAACAAGAAAAATTAGCAAACCCTGCTATAATAATCATTGGAGAAGTGGTAAGGCATCGCGAACGTATGCTAGACCAGTCAGGTTTCAAAAACCTAACAGGTCTAAAAGGCCAAGACCCTTATGAGCAAGGTACCACTCCAATGGGTGATATTTAGGCAGACGTTTATAAAACGGGCAATCCATGGTAGAAAGAAACAATCTATACCCTATCTTCCTTAAAACATCGGAACTTTCCATCCTGATTATCGGTGGTGGAAGTGTGGCGCATGAGAAACTGACTTTTTTGACAAAATCGAGCCCAGATGCCAATATTACCATGGTGTCTCCTTTTTTTAAGGTAGAAACCAAAGTATTGGCCAAAAAGTACAATGTTGAATTGGTGGCGGATACCTATCAGGAAAAACATCTTAAGGGAAAACATATTGTAGTGGCTACGACCAATATTCCAGAGGTCAATATTCAGGTGTTTCAGGATTGCAGGAAATTGGATAAATTAGTGAATGTTGCTGATAACCCACCATATTGTGATTTTTATATGGGAGGTATAGTAACAAAGGGAAATGTAAAGGTGGCTATATCCACCAATGGCAAATCACCTACCACCGCTAAAAGGCTGCGTCAATTTTTTGAGGATGTTATCCCTGACAATATTGATCAAATGGTCCAAAGTTTAAATATGTATCGCAAAAGCATAAAAGGAAATTTTGAAGCAAAAGTTGATCGAATGAATGAAGTTACCAAAGTATTGGTGGATACGGCAGATGAAAATCAGGAATGAATATCTAAAACTTAGGTCATTCCTTGTTTTTGATAGAACTGTGCCGTTTCTTTGCAATTAGTTCATAATTAAATTGAAACAGTTATCAAGAAAGGCGGAGGGACTAGACCCTATGAAACCTTGGCAACCCTTTTTCCGATAGCTATCGGGATAAAGAAGGTGCTACATTCTATCACGCATTTGCGGGACAGATAACAAAAAGTAGACAATGGTCTTCCTCTTTTCTATTCTTGATATCTATTTATGATTATTGTAATGTCGATTGACCGGAATTATTACTGGTTTCATTGATGTAGGGTGATAAATTGAGAAAATTAGAATGAAAGATATAAATCAAATTTTACAAGATAGGGTATTGATTTTGGATGGCGCTATGGGTACCATGCTTCAGCGTTATAAGTTTACAGAAGAAGATTTTCGTGGAGAGCGTTTTAAAGAATGGTCCCATCCTTTGCAAGGTAATAATGACTTGTTGTCCCTTACACAACCTGAGGCAATTGCTATAATTCACTCAAAATTTTTTGAAGCTGGTGCAGATATAATTGAAACCAATACCTTTTCAAGCACTACTATTGCCATGGCAGATTACCATATGGAAGATTTGGTTTACGAACTTAACTATGAGTCTGCTAAAATCGCCAAAAAAGTTGCAGATGAATTTACGGCAAGGAATCCGGAAAAACCCAGATTTGTAGCTGGGAGTATTGGCCCTACCAACAAAACCGCAAGTATGTCACCAGACGTAAACGACCCCGGTTTTAGAGCCGTTTCTTTTGATGAATTACGAATTGCATATAAGCTCCAAGTAGAGGCTTTGTTAGATGGGGGATCCGATTTATTGTTGGTCGAGACTATATTTGACACCTTGAACGCCAAAGCTGCTTTATTTGCCATTGAAGAGGTCAAAGAAGAGCGTAATTTGGATGTGCCCATTATGGTCAGTGGAACGATAACGGATGCCTCAGGCAGAACACTATCCGGACAGACTGCAGAGGCCTTTTTAATTTCAATTTCACATATTCCTGTACTTTCAGTCGGTTTTAATTGTGCCTTGGGTGCTAACCAGTTAGTACCTCATTTAGAAGTGTTATCGGCCAAAACGGAGCGGGCTGTTTCTGCACATCCCAACGCAGGTTTACCAAATGCCTTTGGGGAATATGATGAAACTCCAGAACAAATGGCTTCCCAAATTAAAGAGTATCTTGACAAAGGACTGGTAAATATAGTAGGAGGGTGTTGTGGTACAACTCCAGAACATATAAAGGCAATGTCAGATTTGGCAAAGGATTATAAACCAAGAAATCTTGTAAGTCTTGCTTAGGTAAGAGGTGGTTAAAATGAGTGAAATTACATCGAAATATCTAAAACTAAGTGGTCTCGAACCGTTGGTAGTCACCCCTGAAAGTAATTTTATAAATGTGGGTGAGCGTACCAACGTGGCGGGTTCAAAGAAATTTCTTCGCTTAATAAAAGAGGAGAATTTCGAGGAGGCTTTGGAAATTGCCCGTCACCAAGTGGAGGGCGGCGCACAGATTATAGATATCAACATGGATGATGGACTTATTGATGGTAAAGAAGCCATGGTCAAGTTCTTGAATCTGGTGATAGCTGAACCCGATATTGCACGTGTGCCTATAATGATAGATAGCTCTAAATGGGAGATTATAGAAGCAGGACTACAAGTTGTACAGGGGAAGTGCGTGGTAAATTCCATTAGTTTAAAAGAAGGGGAAGAACAGTTTGTTCAACAGGCGAAGTTAATAAAGCGGTACGGTGCTGCCGTTATCGTAATGGCCTTTGATGAAGAAGGTCAGGCCGATACTTACGAAAGAAGATTGGAGATTGCCGAACGTTCTTATAATGTTTTGGTAGATAAGGTTGGATTTCCTGCGGAGGACATAATTTTTGATTTAAACGTATTCCCTGTGGCCACCGGTATGGATGAGCACAAACGAAATGCCCTTGATTTTATTGAAGCTACGCAATGGGTTAGGAAAAATCTTCCGCATTGTAGTGTTAGTGGTGGAGTAAGTAATGTTTCTTTTAGTTTTAGAGGGAATAATCCAGTACGTGAGGCCATGCACTCTGTTTTTCTGTACCATGCTATTCAGGCAGGAATGAACATGGGGATTGTGAACCCAACCATGTTGGAGATATATGACGATATTCCAAAAGATTTGCTGAAGTATGTTGAGGATGTAATCCTTAACCGTAGAGATGATGCCACTGAACGACTATTGGATTTTGCCGAATCTGTTGTGGGTAAGGCAAAAGAAAACAAGGTTGATCTATCCTGGCGAGAGGAGCCAATTCAAAATAGAATTACACGAGCTCTGGTTAAGGGAATAGATAAATATATCACTGAGGATGTTGAAGAGGCCAGATTAAGTGTTGATAAACCCATTGAAGTTATTGAAGGACATTTGATGACCGGAATGAATATTGTGGGTGATTTATTCGGTAGCGGAAAAATGTTCTTGCCTCAGGTGGTGAAGTCTGCAAGGGTGATGAAAAAAGCTGTAGCCTATTTGTTGCCTTTCATTGAGGAGGAGAAATTGAAAAACCCTCAAGCCAATGATGCCAGAGGAGCTGGAAAAATTCTTATGGCCACCGTAAAAGGTGATGTACATGATATTGGAAAAAATATCGTAAGCGTTGTGCTGGCATGTAACAATTATGAAATTGTCGATTTAGGGGTTATGGTACCTCCAGAAAAGATAATAAATAAGGCTAAAGAAGAAAAAGTTGACATTATTGGTCTTAGTGGGTTAATCACACCCTCACTTGATGAAATGGTCTTCCTGGCCAAAGAAATGGAACGGCAAAACTTTAGAGTTCCCCTGCTGATTGGGGGAGCCACCACTAGTAAGGCCCATACCGCGGTAAAAATCGATCCACAGTACCAAAATGCCGTTGTTCATGTCAATGACGCATCGCGCGCAGTAACGGTTGTTGGTGATTTGTTGAAGAAGGAAAGCTCCGACCGATATAAGAAATCTATTAAATTGGACTATGAAACATTCAGAGATAAATTTTTAAAGCGCTCACGACAAAAGGAATATAGATCAATTGAAGCTGCTCGAGATAATAAGTTTCAAATTAGTTGGAAAACTTCAGAAATAAAAAAACCCAAATCATTGGGAATTCAAGTTATTGAGGATTTAGAGCTTCAAAAATTGGAGGAATTTATAGATTGGACCCCATTTTTTAGAAGTTGGGAGCTACATGGTAAATATCCTCAAATTTTGAACGATACTATTGTAGGATCCCAAGCAACGGAACTCTTTGAAGATGCTAGAACCATGCTCAAAAAGGTTATTGGAAAAAAGAAATTAAGGGCAAAAGCCGTTTTTGGATTATTTCCCGCCAATGCTATTAATGAAGATGATATTGAAGTTCAATTCAAAAAGGAAACACACATCTTTCGCACATTAAGACAGCAATTGAAAAAACGTGATGGAGTGCCAAATTTTGCCCTCGCCGATTTTATTGCACCCAAAACCACAGGAATTCAAGATTATTTTGGTTGTTTTTGTGTGAGTACGGGATTTGGGACTGCTGAATTGGCTTCGGAATATGAAAAGAACCATGATGATTACAATTCAATTATGATCAAAGCCCTTGCAGATCGTTTGGCAGAAGCTTTTGCCGAATATTTGCACAAGCAGATTAGGACTGCACATTGGGGTTATGACTCTAGTGAAAACTTAAGCAATGAAGAACTCATCAAAGAATCTTATAAAGGTATTCGGCCGGCTCCCGGATATCCCGCATGTCCCGATCATTTAGAAAAAGTGACAATATGGGAACTTTTAGGGGTTAAAGAAAAAATAGGAGTAGAATTGACGGAAGGCTTGGCCATGTGGCCAGCGGCTAGCGTAAGCGGTTATTATTATGCAAACCCAGAAGCCCGATATTTTGGGTTGGGGAAAATAAAAGAAGACCAAGTTCAGGATTATGCCAAACGAAAAGGAATACCTTTGGAAGAGGCAAAAAAATGGTTGGCGCCTATTTTAGCTGATAGTTGATGACAGTATATTATTGATTGTATTTCCTGCGAAGGCAGGAATCCAAAAGATGGGTAGATGGAAAAGATGCCAAAAATAAATTCAAATGGTAAATAAGTTCTCTTTTTTCAGAAAGGGATGTAGAATAAAATGAAAGTTACTGACCACTTAAAAAATGCGAAAGGCAAAACTTTGTTTTCCTTTGAATTGATTCCACCTGTAAAGGGTCGAAACATACAAGAACTCTATAACAATATAGATCCTTTGATGGAATTTGATCCACCGTTTATTGATGTTACCACTTCAAGGGAAGAATATGTTTATATAGACAAAGAAGGTCTATTAGATAAGAAGGTAACGCGAATGAGACCGGGCACTGTGGGAATTTGTGCTTCAATAAAACATAAGTACAAGGTAGATACGGTTCCCCATATACTGTGTGGAGGTTTTACCAAGGAGGAAACAGAGTATGTTTTGGTTGACTGCCATTATTTAGGCATTGATAATGTGATGGCGTTACGCGGGGACGCAATGCGGGAGGAAAAATACTTTCAACCCACAAAAGGAGGACATGCGTATGCGGTTGACTTAGTGAGGCAGATTCAAAACCTTAATCAAGGCAAATATTTGCATGAGGATATTGAAACGGATCATAGTGCTCAATTTTGCATTGGTGTGGCTGGATATCCTGAAAAGCATTTGGAAGCACCTTCATTGAAATCAGATTTAAAACGACTCAAGGAAAAAGTAGATGCAGGGGCTGACTATGTAGTAACCCAGATGTTCTTTGATAATCAAAAATTCTTTGAGTTTGTGGATGCGGCAAGGGATATTGGGATTAACATTCCAATCATTCCGGGAATAAAGCCTATGGCGGTAAAGCGACATCTACAATTGTTGCCCCAAGTATTTCGAATTGATTTGCCCCAAGATTTGATCGATGCCGTGGATGCCTGTGAAAACAATAAAGCGGTTCGTCAAGTTGGTGTCGAGTGGGCCATTAAACAATCCCAGGAATTAAAAGAAGCAGGTGTGCCAGTCTTGCATTACTATTCTATGGGCAAATCTGACAATATCAGAGCTATAGCTAAAGAGGTTTTTTAATAAAGGAAGGTATTCATCTGGAACGGTTAATGCCCTCTTGATTACTTTTTCCTACTTTTGCCCTCCATGAAGGTAAATTGCTTTATTGGGCTTCTTTTGGTAGGGACTTTTTGTTTCTCACAGGTCAATGACCACGGGGTTTCAAAACACACTTTTGATCTTAACCAATTCTATGGTTCTATACTATTGCATAACCCGGATATTTCACATTTAATATCTAATCATCCCGTAGGGTTGATACTTGCCTATAATAAAAAAACCTATGGCCAGAATGAATGGGAGCAAGACTTTAAGTATCCAGATGTAGGGTATTCCTTTGTGTATCAAGACATGAACAACGTAACCCTTGGTCACAATTTTGGATTGTATGCCCATTACAATTTCTACTTTTTCAAGAGATATATGCAATTTCGGATGGGTCAAGGAATAGCCTACAACACAAATCCGTATGACAAGTACAATAATTTTAGGAACAATGCCTATGGGTCACATTTCTTGAGCTCTACCTATTTGATGTTGAACTTTCACAAGGAAAATGTATTTAAGGGACTGGGATTTAAAGCTGGCATCTCGGTTATACACTATTCCAATGCGAATTTTAAAGCTCCGAATACCTCTACCAATACCTTTGCTCTGAATG
>JAGLKG010000007.1 GCA_023141835.1 Maribacter sp.
CCTGTTCCTTTATCTTTTGCTGAAATGTTCATGATACCATTGGCATCAATATCAAAGGTGACTTCAATCTGCGGGGTTCCCCTTTGCGCAGGTGGAATTCCATCTAAATGAAAACGTCCTATATGCTTATTATCACCTGCCATAGGCCTTTCTCCTTGTAGTACATGTATTTCAACAGAAGGCTGATTGTCAGCTGCTGTTGAGAACACTTGTGACTTTTTCGTAGGGATTGTGGTATTAGCATCGATTAACTTGGTCATAACACCACCCATAGTCTCAATTCCCAAAGAAAGAGGGGTTACATCCAATAACAATACATCTTTAACATCTCCGGTCAAAACACCACCTTGGATTGCTGCACCTACGGCAACAACCTCATCAGGGTTCACTCCTTTTGATGGCTTCTTACCAAAGAATTTCTCAACAGCTTCCTGTACAGTAGGGATCCTAGTAGACCCACCGACTAGGATAATCTCATCAATATCACTCTTTGACAATCCTGCAGCTTTCAATGCAGTTTGACAAGGATCAATGGTTCTTTTGACCAAATCAGCAATCAGTTGCTCGAACTTCGATTTAGATAAGGTACGTACCAAATGTTTAGGTCCTGAAGCAGTTGCTGTAACATATGGTAAATTAATCTCGGTCTGTGAAGAAGAAGACAATTCAATTTTAGCCTTTTCAGCGGCTTCACGTAAACGTTGCAATGCCATGGCATCATCGCGGAGGTCTATACTTTCCTCAGCTTTGAATTCTTCAGCCAACCAATCAATGATTTTTTGATCAACATCATCACCCCCTAGGTGGGTATCACCATCAGTAGCCAATACTTCAAAAACACCGTCTCCCAATTCCAATATTGAAACATCGTGTGTACCACCACCAAAGTCAAAAACAACTATTTTTTGGTCGGTATCTTTTTTATCCATTCCGTATGCCAATGCAGCAGCAGTTGGCTCATTGATGATACGTTCCACTTTTAGTCCGGCAATCTCACCAGCTTCTTTTGTTGCTTGTCTTTGTGCATCATTGAAGTAGGCCGGCACGGTAATTACAGCACGTGTAATATCTTGACCCAAGTAATCCTCAGCTGTCTTCTTCATTTTCTGAAGAATCATAGCGGATAGTTCTTGTGGTGTATATAAACGACCGTCGATGTCAACCCTTGGTGTATTGTTATCTCCCTTAACCACAGTATAAGGCACTCGTTTAGCCTCTTTTTCTGATTCAGAATACTTGTTCCCCATAAAACGTTTTATGGAATAAACGGTTTTGGTTGGGTTGGTCACTGCCTGTCTTTTGGCAGGATCACCAACTTTTATCTCTCCGCCTTCTACAAATGCAATGACCGATGGTGTGGTTCGCTTACCCTCTGCATTAGGAATTACAACAGGCTCGTTACCTTCCATTACGGAAACGCATGAATTGGTTGTACCCAAATCTATACCTATAATTTTACTCATTATATCTATTTTAAAATATTAGTGCTAATTTCTTATGTCGGTTTGTGAATGACAAACAATATGCCAATTGAAAAAAACTGACATGATGTCATTTATAAGGCCAATCCACTACTGGAAATAAGACAAAAGACCGCTCCGCTTTTAGTAAATCGTCTCTCCAACCCTATCATATATTCCCAATATTTAACAATCCAAGTATTCAAAATTGATTCAACAATAAGTTTATCTTTAACCTGATTTAAAAATAATCTAGGATGGAATGCATCAGCGTTTTTGATATGTTGAAAATAGGTGTTGGCCCGTCTAGCTCCCACACCTTGGGTCCTTGGCGTGCCGCTGAACGCTGGATAAGCGAACTTAAAACTGCCGGGCATTTTCACAAAGTAGAAAAAATACAAGTGCACGTATATGGTTCCCTATCCCTTACCGGGAAAGGCCATGCGACCGACTATGCCATTATGTTGGGACTCTCTGGTATTGATCCGGAATATGTACCTGTAGCGGTCATTCCTAAAATTGTCAAAGAAATCAAGGATAGTAAGACCCTTACGTTCAATACTGAAGCGCAACTCCCTTTTGATGCTGAAAATGACATTATTTTCCATCGTAAATTTTTACCTTTTCATGCCAACGGATTGACTTTTGAAGCTACCTTAAACACGGGTAATAAAACGGTGAAGACCTACTATTCCATTGGCGGTGGATTCGTTGTGGTCGAGACTATGGAAAATGCCAAACATAAGCTTAAGGATTTTAAGACCTTTCCCTACCCCATTACGTTGGGCGATGAGCTTTTGGCGTATTGTAAAAGGGAAGATAAAAATATCTCAGAGATTGTCTGGGCCAATGAACGCTCTTTACGAACAGATGCCCAAATAGATTTTGAATTGCAGCGGATATGGAACACCATGCTCGAATGTATGTATACAGGCTGCCATACCGAAGGGAATCTACCAGGCGGGCTCAATGTACGCCGACGCGCCTATGATATGCATCAAGACCTAAAGGGAGAGCAGTCCTATTCGAATCCAGGGGAATGGTTACAGAGTATTCGTAAGACCGAGGTAAAGTTTCGGCAGATCCTAAAATGGGTGAGTTGTTTTGCTTTGTCGGTCAATGAGGTCAATGCCTCATTGGGACGTGTGGTTACAGCCCCCACAAATGGAAGTGCAGGAGTCATACCCGCGGTATTGATGTACTATATGGTCATTGAAAACCATGAAGCGGACTTTGAAGAAGTGAAGAAGTTTCTTTTAGTTGCTGGGGAAATTGGCAGTATTTTTAAGAAAGGGGCCACTATTTCTGCTGCCATGGGTGGCTGCCAGGCCGAAATCGGGGTCTCCTCGGCCATGGCCGCAGGTGCCTTGACCGAATTGTTGGGAGGCACCCCCGAACAGGTATTGATGGCTGCTGAAATTGCCATGGAACACCATTTGGGACTCACCTGTGATCCCATAGGTGGTTTGGTGCAGATACCCTGTATAGAGCGAAACTCCATGGGGGCGTTAAAAGCCATAAATGCTGCTGAATTGGCATTGGGTTCTGACCCAAAGGATGCCAAGGTGCCTTTGGACAAGGTAGTGCAGACCCTATGGGAAACCGCTAAGGATATGAACGCTAAATACAAGGAAACCTCAGAGGGGGGCTTGGCGGTTGGGGTATATTTGAGTGATTGTTAGCTATTTCTTTAGTCCGTGTAAATTGTAATTTGTACGCATTTGTAAATGTTTATAATTACTTACCTATCGTTTTTCGTGTAGTGGGCTTGTATTTTCTATTTTTTTGTAGGAGTTTTAAGAGATATAATTATAATGGAAATATACGTAACGGTACATATATCCATACATTAGTCTCAATAAAACCGAATATGATGAAACTGAATTCATATGAAAATGTCAAAATGAAATCATCAACTGTAGTTTCAGTCTTTTTAATCTTCCTTTCAAGTTGGGTATCAGCACAAGATGAAATAACAATTGACGACTACAATCGAGCGGTTGGATTTATGCACGAGAATCTAAATAACAAAAAAGTGTTTAATACACATATCCAACCAAATTGGTTTTCAGATAGTACAGGTGTGTGGTATATTAATCAATCACCTGATAATAAAAAGTACCTTAAGGTAACATTTCCAGATCAAGTTCAGTCAGATTTATTCGACCAT
>JAGLKG010000070.1 GCA_023141835.1 Maribacter sp.
AGGTGGCACCGTAACTGCCAATATCCCCATACCCCAGATCATCAGCAAAAATTAAGACGATGTTCGGCGTTTTACTTTTTTTCTTTACAGTTTCTTGTGCTCGAGATGCCACTAAAGTGAAACATAAAAACAGTGCACTAATGTTATATTTTACAATTGCGATCATATTTCATAATATAGTTTTGATTCCAGAAAAATTCCAGAATTATTTATGACATTAATTAAAAACATCGACTAGTTTTTATTTAAAATCTGTTGTATTGATTCTTCATCCTTAATATTATCCACTATTCTACCAAAATCAGTATCGGTTATTTTCCTAAAGTCTGCCAAACTTTTATCATCCTCAAATTTGATTATTAAGTTTTTCAATTTAGCCTTTAATTCTTGTGAAAAAGTCCATTGAGATACATTGAATTTTCCACCACTCTCATTTTTATAGTATCCATTCAAATTACTATAATTACCTGTTAATATAGCCGCTCTACTTGGGCCGAAAATTGCATTTGTAACTAGAACATCTTGAAATAACATGCCTTGCTTTGCTATTTTATCAATATTAGGTGTTGGCGCAATATCTTTGTAAATACCTCCGTACGCACTTATAGCTTGTGTTGTTAAATCATCGGCCATGATATAAATAATATTTGGTCTTTTTGCAGACACTATTTTTTCAGTCTCGGGGGTTTTTAGGTTTACCTGTTGAGCATGAAGCAAAAAGCATTTTGCAAAAAGTCAAAACGCCCATCGATTTCAGTATTCTATATTTCATAATATTTGCATTTTTAATCTGTTATAGTACCCAGGCTATTCTCATTTTTATATCGTTCTTCTAAAAACCCTCATCCCATAGACGGAATGAGGGTTTACTCAAACTAACTTAACTACTAACATATGGGCCTACTGAATTTTAAACCCCTCTGGATTTTTATCTTAAAACCCAACCAATATATAATAAATCAACCTTTTTGGTATCGTACTAATATCCGGCATTTTGTTCCAAGCTTGGATTTGAATCCATCTCTTCTTGAGGAATGGGATACAGTACATGATGCGGTTGCGCATTGGTCTTTCCACGGGATAAAGCAGAAGAGATAAACGTACCATGGCGAATCAAATCTCTTCTTCGTTGGCCTTCTGCATGAAATTCCAATCCTCTTTCCACCAATATCTGATCCCTTAACGCTTCTTTAGAAGGAAAATCTGCAAGTACATATTCTGGTGCTTCAGCTCTATTTCTAATGATATTCAATAAATCAATAGATTCTTGATTGGGGCCTTGTAATTCATTTAACGCTTCGGCTCTCCCCACCAACACTTCTGCATACCTCAAAATCGGCATATCATTTCCATGTCGTTGACCTATCGCATTAGGATCTGGTATAAACTTTACGGGCCTTGGGTACAATTTCTCAACTCCTGCAACAATTGGGTCGTTCATTAAATCTACCGTTTCGCCGCCTTTATTGACATATTTCTTAATAATCCAGCCAAATTTACCGTTTGGAGGGTCGTATTCAGAAGCTCTTCTATCATTTACATCGAAAGAATTTACAAACCATCTCCACAACTGAAACTGAGCGCCATAATTTACTTGCCCCGTATTGTAACCCACAGGATACGCATGCGGCGTATAATTCCACCATTGCCTGGAGTTGGTCCCTGAAGATACGGAAGGAAAAACAAAGATCATCTCGCTATTTCCTTCATTTTCAATGGCAAATAGACCTTCTACATTTGCAAAAAGAGAGTACGCACCAAGACTCATGACCTGCTCATAAATATCTGCACTTTTTTGCCATTGCTTGGTATTCAGATAATACCTACCCAACAAAGCCAAAGCAGCTCCTTTGGTAGCCTTTCCGTATAATTCTTGGCTTACCGGGAGAGCATTTGCAGCACTTAGCAATTCTTGTTCTATAAACGCAGAGAAGGCATCCTGTGATGCTTTTACCGGCTCTAAGTCAAGTTCGCCGGTAGTGATCAGTGGTACGGGGCCAAAAAAATCATGAAGAAAAATATAATTATAGGCTCGTAGAAAAGAAGCTTCTCCTTTAAGAACAGACACTTTATCTGCCGAAAGCGCAGATACATTATCGATTTCATCCAAGAGCGAATTTGCATTTCGTATTGCTACATAACTATCGCGCCATACATTTCTAAAGAAACTATTACTTACGCTCCAATTAAAATTGGCAAAGGTAGCGGCGGGAGCGGCGTAACCACCGCCTCTTTCCAGCATTATATCACAAGGCCATTCAGAAAAAGTAAACCATGCTTCCCTATAACCTGGTCTTGATTGAAAGTAAGTTGCCACAATCACGGCATTGATGCCCGCCTCGGTCTGTAAAAACACCTCTGGGTCATACTGGGTATATACTTCTTCCTCTAAAAAATCTGAACATGAAGAGAACAGTAAAAGGAATGTTACTATATATGGATAAATATTTTTCATAATGTCGAATTTTTTTTTTAATTGAAATCTAATTTAAGTCCAACGCGATACATAGTCGCTAACGGATAGTTGGCAAAATCAGCTCTAGAAATTCCTGGTCCATCTGAGTTTCCGTCTGGATCATAGCCTATATAATCACCTTTTGTAATGGTCAACAAATTTTCACCTGAAACATAAATATTGGCCCCTTTAATAAATTTAGTGTTCTTGAGTGGCACCTTATAGTTCAGAGTAACATTCTTCAAACGAATAAATGAAGCATCTTGAACGGTAAAGGAATTTACCTTGTTTTCCCCATCTGAATAGGAGGTATAATTTACTCCTGAAGGGAATTGAGCAGTTGGATTGTCTACGGTCCAACGATCTAAATAATGAACCGCAACATGATTTCTTTCCTTATTGATCGGGTATAAAGACTCTGCAGCTAAATTGCTAAAGTTTTGTATGCCCTGTACACCATAGGCATATACATTTAACGAAAAATCCTTATAGGTAAAACTATTGGTAATTCCGAAAGTATAATCTGCAAAGGGGTCCCCTAAAATAATCCTATCGGTAGCATCAATTTTATTGTCCCCGTTTTGATCGGCAAAAATCGGGTGTCCTGGAAGAGCGGTAGGTTGGGCAGAGTTTGCGATATCATCGCCTACCTGAAAAATACCGTTCATTTCATAGCCATAAAAAGATGAAATGGGTGCACCCTCTCTTGTTACTATATAATTCCCAGAGAATCCGAACCCACCAGAAACTATTTGTTGTGCAAAAGTAGGCAGTTCTATTACCTCATTTTTCAATACTGAAAATACCACATTTGTATCCCAAGTAAAGTTTTTACCATTTATATTTCTTGAATTGAATGCAAAATCGACTCCTTTATTGTTGACCTGGCCAAAATTGACCCTTACCAAGGAAAACCCTGTGGTATAAGGTACAGGTTTACTAAATAATTGATCAAACGTATTTCTATCATACAAATCTATACTCCCCGAAAACCTGCTGTTCGCGAAGCCGAAATCCAAACCAATATTGGTTTCCTTGGTCGTTTCCCAAACTAAATCGGGGTTGGCGATTCTGGCGGGTATCGCTCCGGACACAATGGATCCACCAAGTACAGCACTACTACCAGCAGTAAAAGTATTGATGGTTTCAAAATTATTGATGCCCTGATTTCCTATTTCACCATAACCTACCCTTAGTTTGAGTTGATTGAAAAAGTCTTGATTTTCCATAAAAGGTTCCGAAGAAATCTTCCATCCTACTGATACCGAGGGAAAGATCGCATATTTGTTCTTCTCGGAAAACCGCGATGTACCATCTCTTCTAACAGATGCTGTTAACAAGTACTTGTCCTTAAACGTGTAATTAAGTCTACCAAGTGCGGATTGTAAGGTATTCACCGTTTTTCCGCTTGCTACGGTATAGGTTTCGGGATTACCACTTTGTAATAAATTTGTGGTAGTAACTTCAGATAAAAAATCTGACGCACTATTTAAAATGAACCGGGTATTATTTTTCTCATAGGTGGTTCCTACCAATAATTTAAAATCGTGCTCCCCAAAAGATCTTTCATAAGATGCCAAAAATTCTGAAATCCAATATATTCTATCGTTGCTCCTAATTTGTGCACTCCCATTTAGTCCACGACCACGCTCTGTCTTATTGTTTTCAAAAACATCTGATCTAAAGTTCTCGATATTCGCACCCATCCTGGCCGTAGCGGTCAGACCTTCGATGACCTCATAATTAACGGACCCGGAAATGTAGGCGGTATTGGTTACATCAAATCTGTCATTACCTAGGACAATTGCCATAGGGTTTTCAATGGCTACCAAAGGGTTTCTGACATAAAAACCTTCCGAGTCAAAATCTGGGCCAAGTGAGGGGTCAAAGAGCAATGAAGCTGCAATGGCACCAGCACCCTCATTAGTTCCTCGGCCCAAGAGGGTCCCATCGATCTCGGATCTATTGATACTTAGGTTGATATTAACATCTACTTTATCGCTAGGCGTTAGGGTATAGTTTAATCTAGCATTGTACTTATTCTCACCTGTTTCTAAAAGAACCCCATCATTTTTTAAAAAATTGAGCCCCACATAATACGTGGAATTTTCGCCTCCCCCCGACATTGATAACTGATGATTTTGAATATAAGAATCTCTAAGGATAATATCTTGCCAATCAAAACCTTTACCAATACTTGCGATTTCTGCCGGAGTGGATAAAACATCCCCACCCGATTCCACATTAATATCACTAAGTACTTTTAAGTACTCCCCTCCATTTAGAACATCTATGGTGTTGGTAACTGTTTGTAGCCCTATATAACTTTCATAGGTAATCTGCATTTTGCCTTTTTTACCTTTTTTGGTAGTAATAAGTACTACCCCATTGGCGGCACGTGAACCATATATTGCAGAGGCCGAAGCATCTTTCAGAACTTCAATAGAGGCTATATCGTCCGGGCTCAATGCTGTTAAAGACCCACCTGGCAGACCATCTATAACCACCAATACATCGTTGCTCGCATTAATTGAACTTGCTCCCCTTATCTTAATATCCATGGCTCCGCCCGGGGCAGAGCTTGATTGGCTAATATGAACTCCTGATGCCTTCCCGTTTAATAATTGTAAGGCATTTGTGTTTGCCCCTTTTACAAAATCTTCGCTGTCGACCCTTGTTACGGCGCCTGTTAAATCGCCCTTCTTTTGTGTTCCGTAACCAACGACAACGACGGCATCAAGTTGTTGTGCATCAACTTCCATTGATAAATTGATTTCGGTTTGGTTCCCTATTGTTAGAGTTACAGTTTTATAACCGAGGTAACTAAATATTAGCACATCATCAGAACCGGCTTCAATGATATAATTTCCATCAAAGTCAGATGAAGTTCCATTATTGGTTCCTTGAACCACGATATTTGCTCCTGGAATCGGCTGCCCGTCATCGGCAGAAGAAATTGTACCCGTAATAGTACTTTGTCCGTATGCCCCCATACTTGAGAACAATACGATTAGGTAAAACGGCACCAGCCATTTTTTCAAAAGTTTAAGTTTGGTTTTTTTCATAATTATTTAAGGTATTTGTTAGTTACAGGGTCATTATGGTTAGTTTTTCTACACCGCATTATTCAAGATGGATATAATGAAGACTAACTTGCTATATCAATAATAAATTACTGTTATCTCGAAATATTTAAAGAGACGACAGTATATTCTTATGGTGTTTGTCCTTTTTATCATCCCTTTAAAGTAATGTTCAAACGCCTTTCTATTATAGAAAATCTCTTTTGAATCTCAAGAGTGTAGATAAAAATAAAAAAAAACCAATAGAAACATTAAGTATATACATTTAAATTTCAGGGCAAACGCATCTAAAAAAGGGTAAGAATTTCATAAAATGCAAATGAAAAATCGTTGTTTTATAGCTTCAAAATTAGTATATTATATTGATAATCAATATTTTATATACTTCGAAAACAACAAACTAAAGCCTGTTTTCAGTCAAATAGACTATCCTAGACGTGATTTAACAAAACTTCATCAATTAAACGACATCTTTCTTATAGGCATCATTTCGGTGATTTGTGGAGCAGATTCGTGGATTGAAATGGAACTCTACGCCCAAGAAAAAGAAGGTTTCTTGAGGCCATTCTTGGAACTCCCTAATTGCCTTCCTTCCCACGACACCTTTAATCGTGTATTCTCAATAGTAAACAATTTGAACTATGCTTTATAGAGTGGGTTAGCACCTTGGCACAATTAACCAATAAAGAAATCGTAGCCATAGACGGCAAAACCCTTAGAGGTGCTAAATCAAAAGGCAAAAAGACTCCAATACATATGGTAAGTACCTTTGCTTGTGCAAACAATCTTGTTTTGGGGCAAGCAAAGACCGATGAAAAATCTAATGAGATTACAGCCATACCAAAATTGTTAGAACTACTGTCTTTAGAAAATACGATTGTCTCTATTGATGCGCTGGGCTGTCAAACAGATATAGCAGAAAAGATAGTGGATAAACAAGCCGGTTGCATTTTTGCTGTAAAAGTCAATAAAGAGCGGTTCCTTGAACATATATAGGACGAGTTTAGATTTGGAAAACCCATAGATACTCATGGCACAGAAGAAGTAGACCATGGTCCTATTGAAACAAGAACCTATAGCATTATTACAGATTTTAACTTTATTGAAGCTAACAACAAATGGACAAATCTTAAAACTATAGTGAAAATAAAAAGCATCCGAGAGTTGACAAAGTAACCCCTGGCCCAAAAACGGTTGCCCCAATATGGCTTCTTCTTCAGGTTTGGGTAGCTCCTGAAAAGTTTTATCACCTACTTTCCCTTCAATGTACCCATCAACTTGGAAATCGAGACTCTCGGCGGTTCCGATACCAAGAGATGCACTTGGTCCTCCTGGACATTCAATCCCCCCTCCTCGCAACCCCTTCCATTGACACAACATCCGGATCTCATGCTCCAACAGTTCCTTGACAGCTCCTTTCAGTATGTGGAACCTAGACTTGGGAACCCAAGCTATATGATAGTTACATTTATAGACCACATGGCTTAATTCCCTATATTTACCCATGTACCAAATATTGGCATAGCCCTCAGAACATGACCACCTGCAAAGCAGGTGGGTTTTTAAGTTAAACTAGAAACAATTTAGTTTAAAAAAAGTGAAATTGGGCAAAAATACTTCACATGAATAAATCAAATGCTGAAATGAAAAAGACCCGTCTGATGTCACTTGATGCCTTACGTGGTTTTGACCTATTTTGGATTATTGGAGGATCAGGAATGGTTATTTCCCTATTGAAAGTGCTGGGAGTCTCAGAAAATTGGGTAAACAGTTTGGCTGTACAAATGACTCATGTGGAATGGGAGGGGTTTCACTTCTTTGATCTGATTTTTCCTCTCTTTGTTTTTATATCAGGTGTAACTATACCCTTTTCAGTCCTTTCACAAAAAGCAAAAGGAGTTCCGGTTAAACAACTACAGATTCGAATTATAAAACGTTCACTTATTATAGTTTTGATCGGCGTAAGTTTTAGCCTACTCAAATTTCAATGGGATGCCATTCGGCTTTACCAAGTATTATGGTTGATCGGAATGAGTTATATGATAGGTGCAAGCATTACTTTACATGTAGAAAGCTGGAAGTATCGACTCGTCATTTTATTCGGTGTACTGGTAAGCTATCACCTGTTATTATTCTACCTGCCGTATCCGGGTAAAGGAGCGACTATCACCCCTGAAAACAACCTTGCAGCTTGGTTGGACAGAAATCTGATAAAAACAAATCTGGCCCTGGGTGTTTATGATGCTGAAGGTACCATCCGTATCTTTACTGCTGGCATGCTCAGTTTGCTAGGCGGCTTAACAGGGCAGCGAATCAAGTGGTATAAACAAGCAAAAATTCGTTGTGGTATCGAACTATTTGTTGCTGGTTTAATCTGCTTGCTTATAGCTTGGCTCTGGAGCTTTTCATTTCCAGTTATAAAAGGCCTGTGGTCTCCATCATTTGTACTTTGGTCGGCTGGGTGGTCGCTGCTCTTACTAGCACTCTTTTATACTGTTATTGATGTTTGGAAAATAAGGTGGATAGGATGGGTCTTTGTTCCTATTGGAATGAATTCGATAACCATTTACGCAGCACAATGGTATATTCCACTTCATGCCAGTCGCGATTTCTTTTTCAAAGGCTTTGCCAACCTTTTTAATAATCCTACAATCCAACAATTTATTCTGTTTTCAGGATTGGTTCTTATCCAATGGCTTATCTTGTATGCACTCTATCGGAAAAACATATTCATACGTGTGTAATCACCGTTACATGTCTGTACATATTCTTTTAATGTAAAAAACCAAACTTTTATACCGATTTGAATTGAAATGATAGATTTAAACTGGATAGTAAATGTCTTTACTTTATTTCCTTTATCCATGTAACAAGGGGTAATTATTTACATTTGTATTTAAAAAGGGCTAATATGGTTTAGCTAAGTTCAACATACCTTGCAAGGGGAGATTTTGGGTTTACCAATTGTGTTTACCATAGACTGAAGACCAATCCTTTCACAAGAATATTTGTAGATAGGCTATTTATTGAAATAAGTATGATGGATAAAATGTCGAAATTACGTACTGGAATTGTATTCATTCTATTGATTATTATTCAATTTGGATGCAAAAAAACGTCTCAAAAGGTTGAATTTTTCAGTGGGGAATATGCAGGTTTACCTGAAGCCGAGATTGTAGGGAATGAGGTTATTTTAAAAAACAAAGCAATCAATGCGGTTTGGGCCTTGAACAATAATTCCATTCAACTAAAGGAATTAGAAAACAAATACGACAATTCTAAAGTTGACCTTGAGACTATAACGCTTTTTGAAATTGAATTAAACAATGGGACTAGGTTCACTAATTTTGATTTTAAACTTCAAGGCGAATTAAAAGTTACAACATTAAAGCCTACGGATACTTTACCTACTAAAGCTCTTCGATTTGTGGGGAAACAAATTTCAGGGGATTTTATTTCAAAAGACAAAAATATCTCAATCCAATGGTCGGCATTGCTTCGTGAAGGATCAAATTATATTAGACAAAATATTGAAATTAGGGCAAATCAAAGCCCTGTACAAATAGCAAAAGTTACATTTTTCGATGGCGAATTGAAAGGGGCGACTTATAAAGGTTCGGTTTTGGGCTCACCCATTGTACTGAACAATTTCTTTTTTGGGCTGGAGCATCCCATCGCTCATAGTAATGCATTATTTACAAGGTCCTTGGGAAGTATTACCAATCAAGAAATAGATATTTCAGACTTGATAGATACCGGCGGTGAATATGTGATAGCCTTTGAGCATGGGGGAGGTTCCGATGATTTTAATATCAAGGCTATTTCATTACTAAAAGACTCTGTCGAAATTAGTAGTAATAAGCATGTCCTCAATGGTTATGGGGGAAGTAATTTATATACCTTGAATCTTGAAAATTATAGCGAAACGAGTACGTACATGATCAAGGTTAATCTGATCAACAAAGAAAACGCTACGGGAACACTTCATATTTTCAAAAAAATAGATAACCTGATAAATTTCTATATTAATCGGGCAGATCAATTAATGCCTAACACCAGCATCTCAGAATCGGCTGTAATGGGGGTATCTCCCAAAGATCAAGATCGAAGAGCTTTTGGGTATTATTTAGAGCGGGAAAGAGCCAGACCTTATAAACAATTTTTACACTACAATTGCTGGTGGGATATTACCGATGATGGAGCCTCAAGTTTCACTTCGGAACAATTGATAGAGAGAATGCACGCTTGGAACAAGAAATTCATAGAACCTTTCAATGTTAAACTGGATGCTTTTGTTTTTGATGACGGATGGGATAATCTGGATAGTGTTTGGCATTTTGACCCTATAAAGTTTCCAAACGGGTTTGCCGCTCAAGCAACCCTTTGTAAAGAGTATAATTCGGGGATCGGGGTTTGGATGTCACCTTTTGGGGGGTATTTGGAAAATCAAAGAAGAAGGGTTGAATCTGGAATAAAAGAAGGACTGGAAACCAATGATAAGGGATTAAGCCTTGCAGGCACAAACTACTTCAATCGTTTTCAGGAAAGAGCATTGGACATGCTTGACAATTATGGTGTCAACTATTTTAAATTTGATGGTTTTGGAGGTTCTGAACCTAAATACCTTCCAGACATGGAGGCTGGAACAAAGTTGATACAAACCTTAAGACAACATAATCCTGATGTTTTCGTGAATATTACAGTAGGTTCCTGGCCATCTCCTTTTTGGTTAAAATATGCGGACTGTACTTGGCGTGGTTCGGGTGATTTACATAATGCGGGTGTCGGGAACACAACTCAAAAATTCATGACCTACCGCGATGGAACGCTTCACAATAATGTGGTGAATAGAGCTCCTTTATATCCTTTGAACTCTATTATGACCGTAGGTGTCGCTTATGCCAATCTTGGCCACCCATCCAGGTTTATAAATGATAATTTAGATGATTTTAAGGCTATGGTACGCTCATCTTTTGGTGCGGGTTCTAGCTTACAAGAGCTTTATATTAGTCACGATAGAATGAAAAAAGAATTTTGGCCAGTTTTAGCTGAAGCTGCCAAATGGGCCAAAGAAAATGAAGCTATTTTAAAAGACACCCACTGGATAGGTGGAAGTCCTATAAACTTGGAGGTGTACGGTTTCGCATCTTGGAAAGCAGGTAAAGGGATTATTACCCTTAGAAATCCCAATGATAAAGTCATGGTTTATAATCTAGACTTAAGAAAAGATTTGGAATTGCCAAAGGATTATTCGAGATCATTTCAACTGAAAAGTCCTTGGAAAGAGGATGAATCAAAAAAGAGCATTGGCGCCGACTCAGAATCAAAATTGGAAATTGAAATCAACCCCTTTGAAATATTGGTTTTTGAAGCATCTGAGATAAATTAAAACCAATGAAAAAGTCATGAAATTAAACAGCCCAATATTTTTTGCGATTTTCTATTCAATGTTAGCATTTGGGCAAAAAGCAACCATTACCGAGGAAACCTTAAACATGAAAACATACATGTATTCAGAGCCTGATCCTGTTCCTAATATCAGCAGAATATATCCCTATTTCAGATTCGATAATTATGAGGCAAAAGGTGTTAACAGGGATTGGAAAATGGTGGTTTTGGAGAACCCATACCTCAAAGTATATGTATGCCCTTCTGTAGGGGGTAAAATATGGGGAGCCATTGAAAAATCTACTGGTAAGGAATTCTTATACTTCAATGAAGTTGTAAAGTTTAGGGATGTTGCCA
Organism: Maribacter sp.; assembly: GCA_023141835.1. GTDB lineage: Bacteria > Bacteroidota > Bacteroidia > Flavobacteriales > Flavobacteriaceae > Maribacter_A. The sequence continues at coordinate 11,284 of JAGLKG010000070.1, forward strand.
TGCGTGGTGCCTGGACCTCCGGAGGATTGGAATACAATTTTGGTGACATCGGCCATATCCCAACCTGTGCTACACCAGTTGATTATGTGATAAAAGAAAATCAAGATGGGAGTGTTTCATGTATTGTAGGGGCCATCGATTTACCATCTAGAACTAAATGGAATGTTGAAATATCACTTCAAAAAGACAAAGCCTTCTTTGAAACCAAGGTTTCTTGGTTCAATGCTTCCTCAATACCTGTCACTTATTACCATTGGATGAATGCTGCGGCCAAAGCAGATGGTGATTTGGAGTTTATATATCCGGGTAACAAAAGAATTGGACATGGTGGCGAATTAGGTGACTGGCCAATAGATGCCAACAGGGACATTTCCAAATATGAGAATAACAATTTCGGAATATATAAGTCGTACCATGTTCTAAATAGCTATTCCAATTTTTTCGGAGGGTATTGGCATGATGACGATTTCGGATTTGGTCATTACGCAAGTTATGATGATAAACCCGGAAAGAAAATTTGGATTTGGGGACTTTCGGATCAAGGGATGATATGGGAAGATTTATTAACGGATTCCAATGGGCAATATATAGAATATCAAGCTGGGAAGTTGTTTAACCAAGCAGCGAACAGTAGCACCTTGACCCCGTTTAAACATAGGGAATTTATGCCCTATGATTCCGATATAATGAATGAAATATGGTTCCCGATAAAAGAAACCAAGGGTATGGTAGCCGCTTCGGAATATGGTGTGCTGAATGTTGATAGGGAAGAAAATCATATAGAGCTTAGATTGAGCCCATTACAGCCCTTAAGCCACAATATTGTAGTAAAAGTTGATGAAAAGGAAATTTTCAGAAAGAAAATGGATGTTGGTACATTAGAATTATTTACAGAAATTATTCCCTTGGATAAAGACAAGGATTTTATTGTGGAATTAGGTTCTAAATTATTGATATATAACTCAAAAGAGGAAAGCAACAATGTTGATAGACCTTTAATTACCAATGAGGATTTCGATTGGAGCTCTGCATATGGCTTATACATAAACGGGTTGGAGCTTGAAAAACAAAGACGATATACCGATGCCAAGAATACGTACCTGAAAAGTTATAAAAAAGACCCCGACTTTATTCCTACCTTGAATAGGTTGGCTCTCGCTTATTTTAAATTAAATGATCAATCTGAAGCTTTGATCTATTCTATTAAAGCGCTGGCTATAGACACATATGATGGTTTTGGCAATTATTTGTATGGTCTTATAAATGCTCGATTGGGGGAAACCAATGAAGCTAAAAGTGGTTTTTCAATCGCTTGTCAAGACGTGGCTTTTCGTTCTGCGTCATATACCGAGTTGGCGGCCTTATTTTTAAGGGAAGATGATTTGAAACAAGCCTTTGCGTATGCCGAAAAGGCATTACAATTCAATGTATTTAATATCAGAGCGTTTGAAATACAGGCCATTATACATAGAAAGGAAAAAAGAAGAATTGAAGCGTTAAAAACAATAACCAAGCTCGATGAATTAGATGCTACTAGCGATTTTAAAAACTTTGAATCCTATTTATGGGGCACCATGGACAAAGCAAGTCTAAACCAACAAATCTCCAACGAGCTCCCATTTGAAAGTTATTTAGAACTGGCTTCGAAATATTTAGAATATGGAAGTGAAGATAATGCCTTACAAATCTTGGAACTAGCTCCTAAGAATGTCGTGGTAATGTTATGGAAGGCTTATTTTGATAAAGGGAATGAGTCGACATTGTTGAAAGAGGCTTTGGAAGTTGAACCTGAAATGGTGTTTCCCCATAGACAGGAAACAGGAAAGATATTAAAGTATTTTATTGAAAAAGACAGAGATTGGAAATTAAGATACTTTTTAGGTTTACAGCAATGGAGCATTGGAAATTTGGACGAGGCAAAGAAGTTATTTAAACAATGTGAAACCGTCCCGAATACGGTGCCTTTTTATTTGGCAAAGATAAAATTGTTCGATTTTGAAACTGAAATAACGTTGAACGCTCTTAAAAAGGCTGATAAAATAGATTCTGAAAACTGGCGATTAAAATTGGCTTGGATGCAGTATTTTGAAAGAACCGGACAATTTGAGTCAGCAAAGGATCTGGCAAAGGAAACTTTCAAAAAATATCCAAAAAAAGCGGTAATTGGAATGCTGTATGCCAAGATGCTAATTAAGCTTAAAGAATACAAAACAGCACTTGATTTTCTTGAGAAATTTGAGGTATTGCCTTTTGAAGGCGCTACTGAAGGACGGAATATTTACCACGAGACGTGTATCAAATTATCTCTTGATGCCATAGCCAAAAAGCGGTATTCCGATGCAATAAAATATGCCCAAAAAGCAAAATTGTGGCCAAAAAACTTAGGGGTTGGCCAGCACTATGATGTAGATGAAAGGCTAGATGATTATTTAATGGGTTATGCTTATGAAAAACTGGGGAATAAAGAACGGTCAGCCCTTTTCTACAACAAAATAATTGGCCATAGTACCCCTGAATATCTTAATGAAAGTTCAAAATTGTATATACAGCTAGCAATTGCTGAAAAATTGAACAATGAAAAGCTGGTACAACATCTGGAAGATAAATACACTTCTAAAAGCACCAACAATAAATATATAGAATGGGCCATTGCTAAATTTAAAAATAACAATGCGGACAAACTTGGTAACGATATTTTAAATTCTAAAACCGAAATACAGGTTTACGATATACAATTTGTTGATGCTGAATTTAAGTTGGTAATGGATGTAATTAACCGCGTTAAATAGTATGGATCTGCATCCAGACGGTCGCCCCAGCGACCACTCACTATAGGGACAGGTTATTTATTTTTTGCTGTTATCGTTGACCTTGGATAAAGAAATAAACTGGTGTAGCGACCATTGCATATTGTCAAAATACATACCGGTTCGAATCGCTGCACACCGATGAACCTTATTCTACCTAAGCGTATTTTCAATAGGTTGGAACAGTTGTAATAATTTGTTATCCGATGTATTGACCTTTATACTGGATTTCAATACAAAAACGTCTGTTTTCGATAAATCCCAAAAATCAAAAACCTGATAATCAATTGATTATCAGGTTTTAAATGTTAAAGTCGAGATAATAGAACTAACTGTCTATCCACAATATGTTTAATATCAATAGGTACTTTTCTTTTTCAAAATCAGGTAACCGAATAGGTCACCAAAGTATCAATTTTACTTATCAATATATAGGTAAATAGAAATATTCACACAAACGACAATAGAAAACGACAAATTAAATCTTCCAAAGATTTGATTTGATTTTGGTTCTCAGCCAGTCATCCTTAAGTACAAACAACGAAAAAATTTGAAATGGAAATATTTAATCAATAAGTAGCCGCGTGACTCTTATCTAATTGTCCATTTTTTTATTGCAAGTCCATAATTTCCTCCCTTTTTTGTGGCCATCGTAAGTTGCAAACACAACTCATAATGAAAAGGGGTACATTAACCAGATTTCATGAATATTTTTACCGTTGGCAAAATGCAAAATTTTGTTTAAATTAGTGAATATCAATATTTTGAAATATGAAAAATAACACCAAACCAAAATACCCCGGGAAAAGAGTAACCACAAACGGTAATTCGCTCGTCTGCGAAACAGAACAACTCATCTGCGATGCGGGTGTATTTTTTCCCATTACCCCTTCCACCGAAATGGGAGAACTTTTCCAGAACGCCTATGCCAAAGGGCAGTTGAATGCTTTTGGGCGCTCACTAACAGCAATTGAAGCAGAAGGAGAACACGCAGCACAGGGAGGCGCCATTGCCATGTCTGTAACAGGAAAAAGGACCGTGAATTTCACTTCCGGTCAGGGCATTGTGTATGCTGTTGAACAATACTACCATGCTCCCGGAAAACTCAGCACCATGGTTCTTGAAGTGGGAGCCCGTGCATTAACAAAACATGCGCTTAACGTCCACTGCGGGCACGATGATGTATGCGCTGCTCTCGACACAGGATGGATTATCACTTTTGCAAAAGATGCACAGCAGGCAGCCGATCAGGCTATCATACTCCGAAAAGTAACTGAACTATCGCTCAATCCCGGCATGAATGTGCAGGATGGTTTTCTTACCACTCACCTTGAAAGAACTTTCAAAAAACCGGAAGCAGCTCTCATTCGCGAATTTCTTGGCGATGCGAATGATGAAATAAATTGCCCCACCGAAGCACAGAAAATTCTTTTCGGACCAAAGCGCAAAAGAGTTCCGGCAGGGATAGATCTGAAAAACCCCATCCTTCTGGGACCGGTGCAGAACCAGGAACA
>JAGLKG010000071.1 GCA_023141835.1 Maribacter sp.
CCAGCACCTGCATTAAGTGAATTCCCGTAGCCTTTACAATGGGTTTTCTAGTGTCCTTGATCAAAGCTGCATCATCACCGGAAAGGTCTTCTGCAAAGACCAATTTAGCAGGTCTAACATTATTGGTCGCTTCAATAATAGCAGTGACCGTCTGTTCTTTCACATATTCCAAGGTTTCAGGATGAACACCTGAGTTGAATATGTTTTCACCCCAAATACCCACCAAGTCATTGCTTTCATGGGTGTGGGTTGAAGAAAGGAGTGTATAATCAATGCCCAAATCCTTAGGAATACGTTCTCTAATGTCGATTACGTCACCGTGTAAAAATCCAATGGCATCCATCGAAATCATGGCAATACGACTCTGGCCATCATCAATGACCATGACCCGGGACCAAACATCATCATGCACGCCTTGTGCCGGTTTGGCATTGCTCATACCCGCAATCCAAAAGGCATCGAACTTTCCATTGTTGTTAATGTCATTAAAGGTATCGCCATCATCTTCATTGTACTTGTTGTCGCCGTTGGCATCATTCCAAGTATCGACAATGGTCGGTGTTATGGCTTTTTTTGAAAATCCTGCCTTAATCGTTTGTGGATTTTTGTTCTCTAGCTTTATATCAATGGCATATCCAGGGTTTCTATCGCGCCAGTTGTACATGAAAATGCAGCCGATGACGATGGCCAAAAGCAGCATCAAAATTCCCAAACCCTTAAAAATCTTTTTTATTTTCTTCATAACCTAGCGTTAATAAGTGCATTTGCCAACCTATAATTCAGTTCCATGAGATAGTCTCCCATACTGGGACCGTACCAGCCCATCAAACGTGCCTCGTAGGTATCATAATAGTAATATTTCTGGGGCACAATATAACCCAGATACTGTCCATTAAAACTGGTAAGGGCTGAATTATAACCTTCAAGTTCCAGCGCATTTTTAAGATTGATACCATACTCCCCACTAAGTTCGTAAGGGAATGTCAGCCAAATAAAATCGTTCAATTTTAGCCCCTGTACATACATGGATTTCAATTCAGGCATCAATTGGCTACCCATGAAAGGAGAAAGTTTTCTTGTATCGGAAATAGAAAAGGCCTGAAGTTTGGGGATTTCAAGTTGAGTAGTTGACGATGCCAGGATCATGACAGAATCATATTCCATTGTATTGATAACTACCATGGCCGAATCTGCCAGTGTTTCACCCACGTATTTTGCTTTTTCAAATTTCTCGCCCTCACCTTTATTGGTATGGCTGCCAACAGTTCCCGCAAAAAATAGTGCCAAGTCTGTTCCTTTGGCTTCAAGGCTTCGTTGAAAATAACCGGGATAATCCCCACTATATTCGTCATTCCATGTACTTATGGTTGTGGCATGTGCTGCAAAAATGCCGATAACCGCCTTTCTGCCATTATCCTGAGAGAATGATACTAGGTTTAGTCTATCATTTAACCTACCAGTTTCACCAATAATCCGATTGCGTACCAAGTTAGGTGTCCTGATATTTCCTGAGGAAAACTTTGAAGGTAGTTTGTCTTTACGGGCATCGAGTATCAATTTGGTAAACTTCTTGCTTAGCCAATGGACCACTTCAGGTTGAAATTCACCTCCAAAGCTCTTTCCGACGAAACCCGGAATACAATTCCCAATACTGGAATGTGTATGTGTGGCTCCAAAAAAGAGCTGTTTTCTTGAAATTTCGCCTTTAAGATTCTCGGCTACCTCAAGCACCACCAATTCAGGAATCAAAACCATATCGGCACTGATAAACACAACTTCTTCCCCATTGACCTCTACGGCTATGGCTTTGGCAAAAATAGAATCGTGTACGCCCACCGCTATTTTTCCATCCCCAAAACCTGCCATTTTTATGGTGTTGAATTCACCCTTTGAAGCATTGGGGGTGCCATTGACAATAGTGGGGGTAATGTTGGTCCTTGCGAAACCAGCCAATAGTTGCCCCTTGACCTCGGCCATGTCCTTGACCGAAGCATCCATATTCGCTATGGTTTTCTTATAGTATTCGGTCTCAAAATACGGAGTAGTATCAACGGCTTGGGTACTGATAAAGAATACAGCAAATAAAAGCAAAAGCAAGCCTCCCAAAACGCGTAAGGATCTTCTTTGCCATTTTTTTGTTTTCATTTATTTTAGTTTGCTTGGATCTAAAACGACATACTTAACGGTCTTACGGTTCCAGGTGTAAACCAAATGTATTAATCCATCTGGAGCTTGTATTACTGTAGGATATGAATACTCTTCCCCTTCCTTATCGGTGGTTTCGGTCAATGGCTCTAAATCAAGTACCCTCTTCCAATTTTTGCCATCGGTAGAAAGGCCTATGCTAAGGGGCACCCTGTCGCCCCAATTTTTGCCAGTGGGGTTATAGACTAGAAATTGGCGACCGTCTTTTAGCGTGACTCCATCAATTCCGGAATTGGGATTGGGAAGTGAAGTGGGCGTCATTTTGCCCCAGGTCTTACCGTTATCCTCTGACCAATTTTGGGTAACTACCTCATTTTTGGTACGACTTAATAATTGCAACATTCCATCTCCATAGTTCAAAACAACCGGTTGAATAGCCCCAAATTCATTGGGATCATTGAGAGATTCGGATTTGGTCCAGGTTTTACCCATATCGCTACTGGATTCTAAATGTATTTTCCAATCTCCAGATAGGCTTTCGGTACTTGATGGAGAAAGTATATCACCATTGGCCAATTGCACGGGTTGGTTCTTTATAGGGCCCAAAATACCTTCAGGGAGTTTGATAGGCTCGGACCAAGTTTTACCATCATCCTCGGAGGTCATGTACATGCCCCACCATTCTTGCGGGCTAGGACCCACCTTGTAATACAACTGCAAAGGCTGCCCTTTGGGCTTAAATAAAACGGGGTTCCAGCAGGGGTAACGGGTGTTTTCATCCTGAACTCCATTTACCACCTCGATAGGGGTGGACCAAGACCCATGAACCTTTCGGGATACCCAGATACCGACATCGTCATTTTTTTCCTCAGTACCGCCAAACCAAGAAGCGACTACGATACCATTACTCACTTCCACGGTGGAGGCATGGCATTCTGGGGTCAATGCATCTTTAATTTCATAAATATATTCTTCCGTTATGATTGCGGGATGACTGGTTGTAGTATTGTCCATAAACATAGATTCAGGACCCTTTTGAGCTTTTTCCTTACAAGCCGATATAAATAAAACAGGAATAAATAATAGGATTGCTATGGTTCTTTTCATGGTATTGATTTAGATTATTTTTTTTGAGGTTTTGGACTCTTTGCTATCATTTCCATTAATTCATTGATCATTATTTCTCCTGTTTTTTCACCCAAACTAGTTCGGCTTACGTATTCATAACGCTCAAAACTATCAAAGTCCTCCTTTGTCAAGATATAGCCCAAAGCATCGTTGGTCAACCCAAAAAGAAACGGATGCTCAGTAGGCATGTTTCGTTTCAAATAGTATCCGATGTTGGGCAGTGCCTCGCCAGGAATGGTCAATACTTGGGCAGAACCTATATTTAATAAGTTCAACGTGGTACTAATGGAATCGTCATCGCTATTGGCATAGTTTAAAGGGGAATTTTGAAGGATATACTTTAACATTGTGGATTCAATCGGGAAGGTAACCGTTTCGCTAGTACAAAAGATATCGGGGTTTTGTTGTACCGGGGCTGCGGAGATAATACGAAGAGCCTCATCTGCCAAGAGATTACCGATGCGTTGACATTCTTCCCAACTAGCAGCCTCCTTACCGTCTTCCTGGCGGTTGTCGGCAGTAACCATACCCCCTTGGGCACCGTTCATAAAAACGGCCATACCACCTGTTTTTTCTTCAATTCTGGTATAAAGCGGCCCAGCCATGTCTGGACTCAAAATACCTCTACCATTACCTATTACTTCGGGATGAATAGCATAATTTATTAGGGTAACAATAGGTTTGTCTTTATTTTTTCCTGTAGTACCGATAGCTTGGATGACCCCACAACGAGGGTCGTATAGTTGTGGAGCATAGTAGTTGTAAGCTATTTTACCTTCAGCTTTTCCGACTCCAATTTTAAGATTGGCAGGTTCTGCGTTTCGAAGGGCTTCGTTTACGGCATCGGCCACTAAAGTAACACATCTGTCCAAGTAGCCAAGATCGGCACCATGACCTCCCGTTGCATTCGGAAACGCATAGGCGTCTGGCGCACTATGGGTATGTGTGGCACCAATAAGTACATTTTCAGGGGGTATGCCCTTTATCAATTTTCTTGATCTATCGCCCAACGCAGCAGGCCAACCCAAATTGTCAATATTTACTATCGCAATTTTTTCATCACCTTTTACAAGTACCATCGCCCTAACAAATAAATCCCCTTTTTTAATATTAACCGGATTTGGTGTTCCCACACCACCTGAAACAGCGATCAAGGGGTCAGGGGTAATAATTCTTTTAGCGGATCCAACCTTTAATTCTTGGGAATAGGAGGCTTGATTAATAAATAAGAATATAGCAAGTAATACCACTGCCATTCTGGAAGTGTGTATTGGGGGGGGATTACGTTTCATGAAAATAAGTTGAAAAATGACTCATAGGACTTAATGGTATGAGATAAGAATATCCACTCCTTTGGTAAAAATAAATGTAAAATAATAAACCTTGGGGTAATATTTAATGTATTATTAATTAAATACCCGAATAAAATGGATAGATTTAAACATAAATTTGGAAAAATCCAAATGGCTTAACAATAATAGATACCCATACGCTTAAATTCATTCCCAGGAATAATTACAGTTTTGCACGGCATAAATACAGAAAGTCTTATGGATAAAAGAAACGCAATAATATTTATAGGAAGTATATTTTCTTTGTGAAGTGATTAGCATGATAAAGATGTATGTGAGGAAAATTGTACTTCTGATATTAAATTGCCTAGTGATTGCTCCATTATCGGGGCAAAAAGAGAATGTGAGTTCGGAACATATCTTCTCTCCTCAAAATCAACATGTGCATGGTAGTTCTATTGTAGAGCTGCCTAACGGAGACCTATTGGCCTGTTGGTTTCAAGGATCTGGTGAACGCACGGCAAACGATGTACTTGTAAAGGGAGCTAGGCTTAGAAAAGGAGAATCTGGTTGGAGCCAAACTTTTGTACTGGCAGATACGCCCAATCACCCAGATTGCAATCCTGTTTTGTTTTTAGACAGCGATCAGAAACTATATCTGTATTGGATTGTAGTCCAGGCAGCTAGTTGGGAAAGTTCCATTCTAAAGTACAGGACTTCTTCTGACTACTTGAAGGATGATGTCCCTAACTGGGATTGGCAAGAAATAATCTTGTTGAAACCCGATTCTGAATTTGAAAATACGATAAAAGATAAATTCGAATCAATGACACCACGGGACTTGGCTTGGGCGGAATATGCCCCCCGCTACGAAAAAATGATATGGGAGGCTGCAAAGGAACCTAAAAAGAAAGAGACTGGATGGATGACCCGAATACACCCCACCGTGCTTTTGAGTGGTCGGATCATACTGCCCCTATATTCAGACGGGTTCAATATGTCATTGGTTGGTATTTCTGATGACCAAGGCAAAACATGGTCACCCAGTTTGCCCATAGTCGGCTACGGAAACATACAGCCCAGTGTCGTTCAAAAGGAAGATGGATCTCTCGTGGCATTTATGCGAGACAACGGCGATACGCCAGGAAGAATCTTAGTAAGTAGATCGAAGGACATGGGGTTTAGCTGGAGCGCATCTGAAAAGTCTGAAATCCCCAACCCCGGTGCAAGTATAGAGACCATTAGACTTGAAAATGGAGATTGGATCATGGTCTATAACGATACGGAAGATGGGCGGCACAGTTTGGCAGTTAGTCTTTCGGCAGATGAGGGTAAGACATGGCCATGGACAAGGCATTTGGAAAAAGATGTGACCAAAATAGGTTCCTTTTCTTATCCATCCATAATCCAATCTAAAGATGGGCAGGTACATATTACGTACTCGCATCATATTAAAAAAAGTAAGACCATAAAGCATGTTGCTTTTTCTCCCAAGTGGATTAAGGGCAACTAGAACAATTACATATGCTAGAGATGTACAATGGCACCCGGATGTTTATAAATTTGAAGTCAAAATTGAAAATCTTTTAAAGAGCTGGAAGATTCTCTGTTGGTAGGATATAAAACGGAAAATAAGAGGAGGGACTCCATATAGAATTTATTTCAGACGGCGGAAAGATTCTTCAAAAGTCAAATGGAAGTTCGGCCAAATTTAGAATTCCCAAGGGAGCTACGTATATTAGGGCCAAGATAACGTGTTCTAGAGCACTGCCTTCGGGAAATGAACGATTTTTTGCGTGGACGCAACCCATTTTTTTGAAATTAGATAAATAGAAATGATTGAGATATTATCCTTAAAGCGTTATTCGGTGAGAATAATTCTAGTTAGCACGGTGGTTGCTTTTGGCTACGCCGTGTTGAGATATAATGTATTTGGGACTGTTTCTTGGGCAGATTTACCCATATTTATTTTTAATAAAGGAATCTCCCTGGCATCCTTATTTTTGTTGGCCCTTAATTACTCTTTAAGCCCCTTGAAGAATCTGGGGGTAAGGATTCCAAATAAGTTATTGGAAACAAGAAAATCTCTAGGAATTACCGGATTTGCATATGCATTTGCCCATTTAATTATGAGTCTAGCCATATTGATACCGTCTTATTATCCTGCCTTTTTTACAGTTGGGGGCACATTATCTGTAAGAGGAGGTTTATGCTTATTCGGAGGGGTGGTAAGCTTTATCTTTTTATGGGTTTACTATAAAAGCTTTAAACCAAATCTTAATTTGGATGACAAAATCATCGTACGGATAACTTCCAAAAAAAGCATCCTGTATGTCCTATTTTTTGTTGGGATTCATTTGTTTTTTTTAGGGTATACCGGTTGGACGAAATTTGATACCTGGCCGGGAGGCTTACCGCCTATCAGCCTAATTTCATTTATTATTTTCTGTACGGGATTCTTGATCAATTTAATGGGGAGGAAGTAATTTAAGGCATTCAAAAAATGGCATACCCATTAGGCACTGTTTATCGCAAAGACCTTGGTATTCCGGAAGTTTCTGCAGCTTTTAACATTGTCGATAATTGGTCTGTCAATATAAAATCAACACCCATATCAAATAATTTCATCCCTTCAATCGGTGTATTGCTATAGAAATAGTTTATCAAGACCTGATGTTTTTTTAGCTCTCTAATATCATTGGCCAAAGCACTATCACCCCGTTTTTTTAAAAGCTGAATCGCCGAAAAATTCTTTGTAGTCGTTTCCTTGATATACACTTGGCGATTCTCTTTTCTTTCCATATTGCAGAGCCTAATGTCCTGGTCCACCTTTCTAACACCTTTGGCACTTTCCTTGTTGCATGCTAGTATTACCTGATGTTCCCTGTTTTTGGCCAAAATGGTTTTTGTTACGGCCCTTCCCAATTTTTCATCACCTTTTAAATGAACATTGAGCCAAATATTTTTTGGCAATGAAGCGAGTACCTTTTTCAATAAAGGTACTTTTTCACCATCGAATTCCCTGGATTTCCATAATCCCGCATCTAGTTTCCTGATTTTTCTCCACTTAAGACCCTTAACCAACCCAGTACCGTTTGTCGTACGATCCACAGATGCATCATGAATAACGACTAGTTTGTCGTCTTTGGTCATCCTCACATCAAATTCGATCATTTGGGCACCTAACCGTACCGCTTCTTCAAATGCCGCAATGGTGTTTTCGGGATGCGTTTCATTGGCTCCCCGATGTGCACAGACCCCTCTTTTAGGCAGGTTATACTTAGTGTAATTTTGAGAAAACACGGATATAATTGGCAAAAAAACCAATAATACGATGAATTTTCGAGTAAATTCCATGGGTTTATGTAAAATGCTATTATCTAAAATTTTTGCGATAATCAGAAGGCGTTTTCCCCATACTTGCCTTAAAATAATGATTGAAATTGGCAAGGTTGTTATACCCACTTTCAAAACAAATATGGGTTATTTGTTTATCGGTTTCAGCCAATAGTTTTGCGGCGATTCCGACACGGACATTTTTGACATATTCCATAAATGTCAAGTTGGTCTTCTTCTTGAAAAAACGGCAAAATGAACTGGGTGCCATATTCAATACGGCAGAGGCTTCTTCAAGCCTAATACCTTCTTGGATGTTCTGAAAAACGTATTCGTAGACCTTGTTGATTTTTTCAATATTTTTTGAAAAGACCGAAGACTGATCAATAGGGTTGGATAGTTTGTCTCTTTCCTCAATTTTTATTAAACAGTTGAATACTCTGAGGAGTCCTATATAATATTCCAAGCCTTCGCATTCAGACATTTCTTCTAAAAGTTGCCTGATCTCCCTGTCGTTTTTAGCCTTAAATCTGATGCCTCGGTTAGCCTGTTTCAGTATATCTACCACTTTGTCAAGTTCGGGCATGTTAAAAAAGTCAGAATTGATGATATTCTCTGAAAAATGGGTTACAATACAGGTTGGGTCTTGGTCTTTTTCTCGGTCAAGTACTTCCCAGCAATGTGGCAAATTAGGGCCTAAAAGGACTAGGTCACCCGATTCAAAACCAGAAATATTGTCGCCAACAATCCTTCGACCGGTTCCCGAGGTAATATAATTTAATTCAAAATTTTTGTGGGAATGTATGCGGGCATTGGATGACAAGGGCAATTTCCTCGAAATAAAGGAATGATTGTTTGGGACGAAAATCTTTTCAAAAACAAATTCCATAGTTTAGTATTTTAACTCATATTTCCAATATTACGCATTTATTTTGATATTAAGGGTAATATATTATGTAAGATGAATAATATAGTTGTGGTTGGTTGGTTTGATTTGGTTTTTCTTTGCTATTGACCAATAGAATATATATATGAGTTTACAATTAAAAGGGATTATTCCTCCAATGGTTACCCCACTGAAGGAGAATGGCGAATTGGATGATACAGGTTTGCAACGACTGATTGAACATTTGATTTCGGGGGGTGTACATGGTATTTTTTTGCTTGGATCAAATGGGGAAGGTCCCAGTTTGACTTATGCTTTACGTAAAGAACTCATTACAAAGGCATGTAATTATATAGAGGGTAGAATTCCGGTACTTGTCGGTATTACCGATACTTCATTTGAAGGATCTATAGACATTGCAGTGCATTCCAAAGAGGCTGGTGCAGATGCGGTTGTCATTGCCCCACCCTATTATTTCCCAATTTCCCAAGATGAAATGATAGATTATCTTGAAAGTCTGGTACCTGAATTACCATTACCTTTTATGATGTACAATATGCCCAGTTGTACCAAGTTGCAACTTTCTTTGGAAACTGTACAAAGAGCCAAAGCATTGGGGGCTATCGGTATTAAAGACAGTTCAGGTGATATGGCTTATTTACATGAACTTCTTGAAAAATTTAGAAACTCGCCCGAATTTTCTATCATTGTAGGGACGGAGTCGTTTTTACCGGAAACAATAAAGCATGGCGGACATGGTGCCGTTGCTGGAGGAGCCAATTTTTTTCCAGAATTGTTTGTGGAGCTTTACAATGCATCGGTAGCAGGTAATTCGGATAAAATTACCGTACTTCATGAAATGGTAAAAAAACTGTACGATACGATTTATAGTGTCGGAAAGTATCCTTCTAGATATGCCAAGGGTACAAAATGCGCCCTGTCGGTGATGGGCATTTGTGATGATCATATGGCACTTCCTTTGCGAAAATTTGGTTCGAAAGAAAGGGAAAAGATTAAAAATCATATCGCGGAATTTGATAAAATTAATGTAGTATAAATTATTTGAAACAATGGATTATCAACTCGGAACAATAGATACTGCCATTCTAGTACTTTACGGACTTATTTTGGTTGCAATGGGAGTATATTTCTTTAGGAAAACAAAAACTTCCGAGGAGTTCATGGTAGCCGGCAGGAGTATCCCGTCGTGGGCGGCAGGAATTGCCGTTATGAGTGCTTATACCAGCAGTATTTCCTATATAGCCATTCCGGGAAAGGCCTTCGATTCTAATTGGCATCCATTGATATTTGCTTTAACAGCACTTCCGGTAACTTGGTTTGTAACTAAATATGTTATTCCGCATTATAGAAAGAATAATATTATTTCGGTATACAAATATTTAGAGGATAAGATTGGCGATTGGGGTAGGGTATATGCGTCATTTTCATTTCTGTTATTCATGGTAGGTCGCACTGCCATTATATTATACCTTTCTTCACTTTTGCTTATATCATTTATCGATGTCGATATCCAAATGTTGATTGTGATTATTGGGAT
>JAGLKG010000072.1 GCA_023141835.1 Maribacter sp.
AGGGTTTCTTAGTGTTATTTTTTTTGTAACCATTTGTTTTACAGTTTAATAGTGTAATTATTTTGTAACAAATGTTACAAAAAGTATATGTAAATATGACAAATGTCATGAAATTCACTTGTGTTCAACGGTAATTTTGTTTCAAATAATTCAAGTCATTGGTAGAGTAATAATCTACAATAGTAAATAAGACAAAATGAAAAATCTAATAATATTAGGAGCAGGTACCTCAGGAACAATGATGGCCAATCACTTAGTGAAGAAGTTACCAAAAAAAGAATGGAAACTTACCATAGTCGATCAATATAAAACCCATTATTACCAACCTGGTTTCCTTTTCCTTCCCTTTGACATTTATACAACCAAACAGGTAAAGAAAAAAGGTGCCAAGTTCATTCCCAAAGGTGTTGATTATATCAATGAAAAGATAGATCTCATCGTTCCCGATGAAAACAAGGTCAATCTTGGGAATGGGAAATCCTTGATCTACGATGTATTGATCATCGCCACAGGAACTAAAATAGCTCCGGAGGAAATTGAAGGTATGAATGGACCGGAATGGCACAAAAGCATCTTTGATTTTTACACCTATGAAGGGGCAAAAGCCTTACGGAATAAATTCCGGGACTGGGAAGGTGGCAAACTAGTTGTACATATTACCGAGATGCCCATAAAGTGTCCTGTTGCGCCTCTGGAGTTTGCGTTTTTGGCCGACTCCTATTTTAGAAACAAGGGCATGCGCGACAAAGTTGATATTACTTTTGTCACTCCTCTGGGAGGTGCCTTCACCAAGCCAAAAGCTACTAAAGCGTTACATTACCTATTGGAAGAAAAAGGCATAAAAGAGGTGACCGATTTCAATATTGAAAGAGTGGATTATGAGAACAATAAAATAATCGACTATGGTGACACAGAAGTGGATTATGATCTACTGGTAACCGTACCTACGAACATGGGTGATGAAGTTATTGAGCGCTCGGGAATGGGTGATGATTTAAATTTTGTACCCACCCATAAAGGAACGCTCCAAACCTTGGAACACCAAAATATTTTCGCTATTGGGGATGCAACTAATCTGCCAGCATCCAAAGCGGGATCGGTTGCCCATTTCGAAGCCGAAATCCTAACAGACAATATCATGCGATATGTCCAGGGAGAAGAATTAAAAGACGAGTTTGATGGCCATGCCAATTGTTTTATTGAAACAGGAAACAACAAAGCGCTTTTAATTGACTTTAACTACACCCACGAACCTGTAGAAGGCACGTTCCCATTTCCAGGTGTAGGCCCCCTTAGTTTATTAAAGGAAAGTCGCACCAATCATATGGGGAAAATGGCCTTCCGATGGATATACTGGAATATGTTGATCAAAGGTGTACATATACCCTTTGTCTCAGCTACAATGTCTGAAAAAGGCAAACATTTTGAAGAAGTACAATAACATAAATATATAAACGATGAAAAAAGTAATAGCTCAAACTGAAATTAATGTAAACGAAGAAGGATACATGACCGAATTTTCACAATGGACAAAGGAAATATGTGAATGTCTTGCTGATGAGCAAGGGATTTGCATGACCGAAAAACATTGGGAAGTCATTGATTACATTCATGAAAAGCACAATGGCGATGAAGCTTTAACTATTAGAGGTATCAAAAAAAGTGGTGTTATAAATATTAAGGAATTCTATAGCCTTTTTCCAGGCGGCCCTCTGAAAAAATCAACATTGATAGCTGGTATTCCAAAACCAAAAAGCTGTATTTAAAAACGAAAAACAACGAATTAAAATCTAAAATCATGGGTGATACAAAAGTCAAAAAGATGCTCTTTATCCTTTCAAAAGCAACCATTGAAAATGCCTATGCGGCGTTCGTAATGGCAAACGGTGCACGAATGGAAGGTATAGAATCCGAAATTTTCTTTACATTTTTTGGATTAGAGGCCATTCAGAAGAAAAAACTGGAACATTTACATGTAGCCACTGTGGGTAACCCCGCCATGCATATGCCAACAATGTTAGGTGGGTTGCCTGGTGTTGAAGCCTTCGCCACCAAAATGATGAAAAAGGAAATGGAAAAATTGGATATGCCTCCAGTTGGGGAGTTTTTAGAAATACTTTCAGATTCTGGCTGCAAGCTTTGGGGGTGTAAACTTGCCGTGGATATGTTCCACCTTAAAGAAGAAGACCTGATCGATGAATTGGATGGAATAATAACCATTGGTGATTTTTATAATAGGGCCGATCAAGAGGGTACTCATCTTCTTTTTATCTAAACCTTATAATTTCCAAGAAGTGAAAAAGATGGGGGTTTAAACCCCCATCTTTTTGTTTAAACCATATTTTTATTTCCATTCAATTTAAAAATATAATTGTCCTCTTATTTGCCTTTAGTAACAATTGTTGCATAAATTAGGCGCTAAAAATAAGTACATTGGATTTTTACAATAAGACCATCACTGAATGAAAAGAAGAAGCTTTGTTAAAAATACTCTTTTAGGGTCCATGACAGCAGCCATAGGGACCGATATTGTTTTTGGGTCAATGATGCCCCATCACTACCACCCTCTGGCATTTCAGGAACCAGACCCTTTCAAGCTATTTAACCTTGATGATGGTATGGTGATTTTAAACAGCAAGCCTTGGAATGTTGAGGCCAAAGCCCATTTATTGGATGATAGGATAACACCCAATAAATTCATGTTCATTCGTAACAATGGTATTATCCCTGAAAATATTGAAGCGGATAAATGGACATTGACCATTGATGGTGAGTCTGTAAAACAGTCGAAAACCTATTCCCTCGAAGAGCTTAAATCTAAATTCAAACAATACACCTATCAACTTACCCTTGAATGTGGCGGTAACGGACGAAGCGAGTTCGATCCTCCCGCAAAGGGAAACCAGTGGACTATAGGGGCTGTTTCATGTGCACAATGGACAGGTGTTAGATTACGGGATATACTCGCTGATGTCGGTGTTAAAAATGATGCTGTTTATATTGGATATCATTCGACTGATATACATTTGAGCAGAGATCCAAATAAGGAACCTATTTCCCGAGGTGCCCC
>JAGLKG010000073.1 GCA_023141835.1 Maribacter sp.
TCACACGGTTATCCCTTGCGGTTGGTTGCTGGTGGATGGCCGGCTTCGGTTTCAGGCAAGTGGGTCAACCGCATTAGTGTACGTAATATCATTCACGATGGGGCCAAAATGACAGGAACTTCATATCGCGTTCCTTGCAATCCCATAGGGCCAGGGGAAAAAGTAAAAGACGAAGATATGTGTATTATAGAATCGATGCCTGTAAAATCTTTGATTACGTATCCTAAATCAGGAGCAATTATTAAAGAAGGCAATTCATTACATATACGCGGACATGCTTGGGCCGGGGAACTAGCGGTTTCAAAAATGGAATATTCCTTAGATTTTGGATCAACATGGAATGATTGTCCCATAGAAAAACCAATTAATCGATTGGCTTGGCAGCATTTTAAAGCCTCCATAACATTTCCTAAAAAAGGTTATTATGAGGTCTGGGCACGTGCGACAGATACAAAAGGCAATAATCAGCCAATGCTTTTGCCCGGGTGGAACCCTAAAGGGTATCTAAACAATGCCTGTCATAGAATAGCCGTCAAAGTTTCCTGAATTATGAAAAAACTTCAGGATTTTAGGAAATGGGTAAAAGGGCGCGATGACCAAATGGCCCTATTCATAATTTTGTTTGGGGTGTTAGTCGTGGTTTTATTCTATTATAAAGACAATGTAGCTGACTTTCTGTTCAAGGATAAAGGTTCTAAAACTGAGTATACTGAAATATCCCAGGAAGATGATTATAATAGGATTGAAAATGGCATCCATCTACGAACAGGACTCATAGATGCTGATGGCCTAACCCTAGTGGTCAACAATTGTACCTATTGCCATTCCGCAGAATTGGTAATGCAAAATAGGATGGACAAAGAAAGCTGGATTGCCACATTTCGTTG
This sequence comes from Maribacter sp., assembly GCA_023141835.1. Taxonomy (GTDB): domain Bacteria; phylum Bacteroidota; class Bacteroidia; order Flavobacteriales; family Flavobacteriaceae; genus Maribacter_A. The sequence goes on from JAGLKG010000073.1 coordinate 888, forward strand.
GATGCAGAGAACCCAGAACTTAAGGGACTTGGGGGAAGATGAAGAAATAATAATAAACTATCTGGTCACCAATTATCCGCCTAGCGCAAAAGGAAGAAGAGCAGTCCTAAGCAATATAGAATGGTATGAATTGAAGGAATAACACATCAATGCTCAAAAACAGAACTTATGAATGAGTATATAAATGCTTTTGCCAACGCTTTCATGGGAAGCTTGCAATGGACATGGAAATCTATACTATTTGATGTACCGTGGTACATGAATTATTTCTGGGGACTAATAGTACTATCCTTATTGGTTTGGGGATTGGAAATACTATTTCCCTGGCGAAAAAACCAATCCATTTTTAGAAAAGATTTCTGGTTGGATGCCCTTTACATGTTTTTCAACTTTTTCATTTTTGCCATAATAATAAGTGGCTTCTATAAGCTTATGGAGGTGATGTTTACAAATTTGGGGCTTTCATCAAAAAGTTTGGCCTTAATTGATTTGTCCACTTTACCCATGTGGTTGCAATTACTCCTGTTTTTTGTTGTTTTGGACTTTGTACAATGGTTTACCCATGTTTTGCTTCATAAATACGCTTTCCTCTGGAACTTCCATAAAGTGCACCACTCGGTAAAGGAAATGGGTTTTGCTGCCCATTTGCGCTATCATTGGATGGAAAATGTACTCTATAAACCGCTAAAAACCTTCGGGGTAATGCTGTTGGGCGGTTTTGAACCCGAACAGGCCTATATTGTCCATTTCATCGCCATTGCCATTGGACATTTAAATCACGCCAATGTTAAAATAACGTGGGGTCCTTTAAAATATATCCTCAATAATCCGGTAATGCATTTGTATCACCATGCGTATACCATACCTAAGGGTTCTAAAGGCATTAATTTTGGGATTAGTTTAAGTATTTGGGACTACATTTTTAAAACCAATTATATTCCGGATGAGGACGGAACCATTGAATTGGGGTTTCCTGGTGATGAAAATTTCCCAAAAGATTTTATACACCAGAATATGTATGGCTTTGGAAGTTCAAAGGATGAAGCTTAGGTACCTATTTTGGATTACTTTGACATTTTCCCTGTGGCACAGCTTACAAACGACTTAGCCTTTGCCACAATGCCGTTCTTATTATCTATTGAAGGGTATCCTAAATCTTTCAATTTATCCTTTACACTTATTGCATCGCTGATATTTTCGTATGTAAAAGACACCATGGATGTCTCTGGTTCAACATTGACTTCAGTGATGTTATCCAATTCGGTCAACCTATTCGTAATGGTCTTGGCGCAACCACCACATTTCAAGTTCTGGACAATTATAGTTGCTTTCATTTTTGTGTGATTAAATATTGTTATTGCAGTTACTTCAATAGAAATTAGTCCCAATGCATGAATCCGCCCTTTAAATCATATACTTTTTCAAACCCCATATCCAATACCTTTTGCGCTGCTTTCTTACTTCTGCTCCCAGACCTACAATATAGATATACCGGCTTATTTTTATTTAATTTTTCAAAGGCAAGTTTAAAATTACTGGGCTGAAACAAATCAATGTTAATGGCCTTGTTTATGTGTCCGGCTTTAAATTCCCTTGGGGTCCTAACATCAACCAATTGGATGTTTTTTTGTTGAATGACCATCTTGAAGGCCTTATTATCCAAAATTTCAAACTTATCCGAGTTCAGGGTACTACCTCCAAAAAGTGAACTTAAAAATGACATATCGAATTCTATTACTACGTTAAACAATTAATTCCTAAAAAAAAAAGGGAACCACCATTACACCAATCAATGATTGTTCCCTCTCTAACAACCAACTAAAGCTATCTGAATCATTTACAATAATGTTGTATGGCAAACATAAGCAGACCGTTGAATGTTCGTTTTGGAAATCCAAGCAAAACCTTCAATGACATCCACAAAATCATCCCAACCCCTTTGTTTTAAAATTGAGGCAGCAATCATGCTTCTATACCCCCGCCGCAATACAATACAAAAGGTGTTTCTTTTGGAAACTCTGCCAAATGATAATTTATTTCATTCAAAGGAGCATTAATGGAACCTTCCGAACATGTTGTGGATATTTGCTCTATTCTCATGGTTTTAGCTTGAATTGTCGACTAGGCAAAATTATAACCCTTGAATTGACTGTAACGTAACTTAGGTTACAAAGCTCAATGTTTTACAATTAAAAAAGACTGATAAATATCAGTCTTAATGGTCTTTCCAGTATTTTTTCAAAATACTCCAAACAAAACAAGGCTAAGCTTCCATCATTTTAATTTGGTTTCGATAAAGCTTTATCTTTCCCAATTTCTCCATTTTTTTGAGCAGACGTGAAATAACCACACGAGAGGTATGCAATTCATAGGCTATTTGCTGATGGGTCGTGCTGATCATATCATCATGGGTAACCCGGGCTTTATCCTTTAGATATTTCAAGAGCCTTTCATCCATTTTTAAAAATGCAATACTATCAATCGTTTCCAGCATTTCGTTTAATCTATTATGATAGCTCTGCAATACGAAATTTCGCCAACTACTATATTTTGCCAGCCATTCTTCCATTTTTTGAACAGGAACCATAATTAATTGGGTATTGGTTTCCGCTATGGCCCTAATCTCACTTCTAGTGTGCCCCATGCAGCAGGTAAGTGTCATGGCGCAAGTATCTCCATGTTCTAAAAAATATAACAACAATTCATCTCCATCATCATCTTCCCGCAATACTTTTATTACACCTGAAACGAGCAGTGGCATTGACTTTACGTAATCTCCAATTTCCATAAGTTTATGCCCTTCATGCACTTCTCTGTACGTACCCGTCTGGTCAATTTCGTTAATAAGTGCCTCTTCAAAAAGATGTCCGTAATTATCTTGCAGTTCTTGTATCATATGCTTTGAGAAAGAAATTCTTTATTGCCTTTAAGCTCATCAAAATTAGGCATCAATTTTTAAATCCAGGATGATTACATCTATTACTTTTATCACTTTAAAAAATAAAAGATAGAATGCTATAAAAGTTCTACATATGATTTATTCCAACTACTTACTCAAGGCCTCTCTTGTTTCGGTCATTGAAATTCCCAAAGTTTCCAATTCGGTTAAAATGGGTTCGTAAATGGATTTCTTAATAGGTATGTGCACCCCTGTGTCGGTAATCTTGCCGTTCAATATCATTTTAACCCCTATGGCAGCAGGCAATGCCACTGTACGCGCTATAGAAGTATAATCACTATTACCATAATCGAGCATCCTTGAAATAAGTTTTTCTTTTTCCCCGTTCGCCTTGATGATCGTAAACATGTGTTGCATAATGACCAGATCCCTTTCGGATTCGCCCATCATCATTTTTTCGATCATTAAATCCGAAACCAAATCAAAAGGTGAACCTTTTTCCAAAGCGATGGGCTTTTCATCAAACAGACCAAGCCAATCGAGTGCTATTAACCCAACATGTTGATCGGTAAGTTTGTATCTTGATTTCACGTCTTCCCTAAGATTGTGCAAGGACAGGCCACTCTGCTCTGCGGTAACCTGGGCATATGTCTTACCCTTTAAATCCAGCTCATCATAACTGGTCATATTCAAGGATTTCATTAAATCCATTGCCTCACACCAATTCTTGTACCGAAAAGTACCCCTTAGCACGGTTCTTGCCTCTGGAATTCCGTAAATATCACCATATGGAATGGAATCTCGATTGGGATAGGCATGCATTTCCTCAACTCCAGGAAAATCAATTTCCATGGGATTCTTGAATAAATCAGCCGTGGGTAATTGTATCTTTTCTCCATTTCGAATAAATTGCGCATCATTATTGCCTGCCATTATCACCCCTTTTGGAGACCATGAGAACTTATAACGAAATGGATTATCTGATGCCTCCGGAGCACAAAGCGCTCCACAGAGCGAATAGAATTCGTCAATTTTTCCACCATTGGCATGTACCTCATCAATAATTTTCATTGCAGTCATATGGTCATATCCGGGGTCCACTCCCAATTCATTCAAAATAATCACACCAGCTTCTTTTGCCGTACTATCCAATGCCTTCATTTCGGGAGATACATACGATGTGGTTAGCATGTTTTTTTTCTGTGAAATGCAGATTTCTGCAACAGCAACATGATGCGTATAAGGTAACAAGCTTACAGTAAGGTCATTATCCGCAATGAGTCCATCCAAAACATCCAATTCATCAATATTCCAACCCACAGCTTTACCATTTGCATGCCCGGCTAAAACTTTTTCAGCCTTTTCCTTGGTTCGGCTGGCAACAGTAACTTCTAGATTCTGATCCAATAAATAATGAACAATGGGTTTTACTACCATTCCTGCTCCAAGAATCAATACTTTTTTCATATACTATTATCTTCTATTCGTAATTCTCTACCTGTACAAACGGCCAAATATAGGAATTAAAAAAGCTTACACTTACCTAAATTAAAAAGAGAACCTTTATATTTTAAAAAAGTTAAGCGTTGTGATATTTTCTTTGTTTGAGGCAACATTAAATTACATAAATCCGAATAATCAATTAAGACCAGTCATAAAAGCTGCTATTTCATCAGAATCCAGAGTTATGAAATTGTCTATTGGTGATGGTTAAATTACAGGTGAAAAATGAATATCATCGATACACTAATGAAGACATAACAGCCAATACAATAATAAGTGCCTATTGCGATTACTTTTAAATTATCTTTATTTCTCAATTTTGATTTTATTCAAATTATTCATTAGCCTTGTACTTCTAAAAGAATTTTTTTATGCATTAAAATGTGAGTCCGTTCTATACTAAAACTAAGCGCCTTTCATTGAATCATGAGGAACTAAAATTTACCGCGATGAACAAAGAAACAATACTTGCAACTCTTTTTATTTTGACATTGTTCTGTTGTAAAGAAAATAATCCAATCAATACTGGTACCACTATCAAAACGAACTATCTTGAAGTTTCACAGAATATTTTGAATTTCAGAAGTAGCCCAAAGGTTAGTTCTGCAAGGGATATGCTTATGTTTTCTGACCAAGGGGCATGGTTTGCCTATGGTTTGCCGGAATCCAAACCTAATTATGGCGGGTTTTCAGGTCCTTTTATTATGACTCAAGATAATGGGGCATGGATAAGTCCTAATTTGGCACAATTACAAATCAACAACATTGCCAAAGACAAGGGGCTTATTGATTGGGGAAATGATTTGGTAAAACAAAACAGTTATGCCAGTCACTTAGAGCAAACCTTTGAAAACAAAAAATTAAGAGTTGAACAACAGTTGGTATTTATGTCCGGACACACTGCCATGCAGCGCACAAAAATTACCAATATATCAAGTAATGAAATTACATTTAACCCAAGTATTAATGGAAAGTTATTTGAACTTGGAATTACGGTCTCAAAAGAAAACAACACTATTAAGCTAGTCTCATCCAATAGTGATGCCATAGGATACATTCAGGTATTGGGAGAAAACCATCTAGAACTTAAGAATGACCACTTTTTTGAAATAGCAGTTGATCCAGTTACACTAGTGCCAAATGGGACAAAGGAGATTGTACTCTCCCAAACCTTTATTTTCCCGGAATATTCGTGGTCAAAAGAATTGAAGACAATATCTGAAATATCCTTCGACACCCTGATAAACGATCGAAAATTGGAGAAGGAGGATGAACTCTCAAAACTTATAGCTAAGGTCAAGCCAGAATTCAATGAAAGCAAATATAGGTCCTTGCTGACCAAGGCCCATCTAACCTTACAGAACAACTGGCGGATTCCAGCTGGTGAAATAAAGTATCAAGGGCTATTCCCTAGCTACCAATACAAAGGGTTTCATGGTTTTTGGTCCTGGGATTCATGGAAACATGCTGCTGGACTTTCTTACTACAACCCACAACTTGCCAAAGATCAAATGAGGGCCATGTTCGATTTTCAAAAAGATGATGGATTCATTGTTGATTGCATTTATAGGGACACCACCATAGAGGTCCATAATTATAGGGACACCAAACCCCCACTTGCTGCCTGGGCGGTGGCCAAAATATATGAAAAAGACCTTGATACTGACTTCGTGAAAGAAATCTACCCCAAACTAAAAAAATACCATAATTGGTGGTACAAAAAAAGAGATCATGATAAAGATGGCCTCTGCGAATATGGTTCGACCGATGGCACTTTGATCGCTGCAAAATGGGAAAGTGGAATGGACAATGCCATTCGTTTTGACAATTCAAAAATTCTGAGAAATGATGAGGGTGCTTATTCTTTGGATCAAGAAAGCGTTGATTTAAATTCGTATTTATACGCAGAAAAATTATATTTATCAAAGTTGGCCATTGCCATTGGCGCATCAACGGAAGCCAATAAATTTAAGGAAGATGCTAGCAAATTGAAAGAACGAATCCAGTCTCAATTTTACAGTCCTGAAGATAGATGGTTCTATGACACTAATCTAGAAGGAACAAAATTTGTAAAAGGTGCCGGAAGTGAAGGATGGACGGCGCTATGGGCCAATACAGCAACACTAGGGCAGGCAGAAGAAATAAAAACAAAAATGATGGATCCGGAGAAGTTTTTCACAAAAGTCCCTTTTCAGACCATGGCTGCAGATCATCCAAAATTCAACCCCTTAAAGGGGTATTGGAGAGGGCCTAATTGGCTAGACCAAGCTTATTTTGGAGTAAAAGGATTAAGCAATTATAAATTTGAAAATGAAGCCAATAAAGCTGCCAAACAAATTTTAGCCGGGGCCAATGGGTTATTGGAAAAAGGAGAACCCATTTACGAAAATTATCACCCATTGACCGGTGAAGGGTTGAATGCCAAAAATTTTAGCTGGAGTGCAGCCCACATCATAATGCTATTGACAGAGAAGAAATAAATGCAAGATTATTCCAAAATAAAAATCTCTACCAACCAAGCTGAAAAATTAGCTTTGGACTTATTCAATATTAAAGGAAAAGCCTTTTCCTTACCCGGTGAAATTGATTTTAATTTCAGGGTAAAGGTCCGGATGGGTGAGGGTTATATTTTAAAAGTCTCCCGGCCCAATGAAGATGAGGGTTATCTTGATTTTCACCAGAAATTACTCCTACATGTTGCCAATACGAAGTCTGAACTTACAGCACCTGAAGTAATTACCGATATCCAGGGCAATGCCATTTCGGAATACCAGGATGCATATGGAAACTGCAGAATGGTACGATTGCTTACTTGGGTATCGGGAAGAGTCTGGAGTTCTGTGAATCCGCAATTGGATAATCTACGATATAGCTTGGGAGAGCAGTGTGGGAAATTGACCGCGGCTTTACAAGGGTTTAATCACCCTATGGCACATCGAAAATTCGATTGGGATGTTGGCCAATCGCTCTGGACAATTGAACATATAGATTTGTTCGAAGGTCATAGAAAAGAGATTATCACCTACTTTCAAAAAGAGTTCGAAAATGGGAAAGAATCATATTCCCATCTAAGGCAAGCTGTGGTGCACAATGATGCCAACGACAATAATGTCATAGTTTCTTCTGAATTGATAGGTCCGGTAGTAAAGGCTTCCATTGACTATGGTGATTCAGTGTACACCCAGATAATCAATGACTTGGCCATAGCATGTGCCTATGCTATAATGGGTCATAACGACCCTTTGCAAGCCGCTTTGCCCATTGTAAGAGGATATCATAGCACTTTTGCACTCACCAGACCCGAACTTGAACATTTATATACTGCCATAGCCATGCGACTGGTCATTTCGGTTACGAAATCGGCCTTGAACAAAATCAAGGAACCGGATAATGAATATTTATTGATCAGCGAAAAACCGGCCTGGAAAGTCCTAGAAAAGTGGAGGGCCGTAAGCAAGGATTTTGCACACTATAGTTTTAGACATGCCTGTGGATTTGTAGGGCATCCTAATGAAAATGTCTTTGTAGAATGGGTAGAAGATCATGAATTTAAACTGAATGGCCTTTTCCCAAGTATTGATCAAGATGCGGTTTTTCCTTTGGATTTGAGCGTGTCAAGCAAGTGGATTGGCCATCAAAGTGATTTTAATGACCTAGAATTGTTTCAATTTAAAATCGAAAAACTTCAGAAAGAGCATCCCTCAAAATTAATAGCAGGTGGTTATTTGGAACCTAGACCACTTTACACTTCCTCAGCGTATGACAAAATCGGAAATTACGGAAGAGAGCGTCGAACGGTGCACTTGGGTATCGATTTCTGGTTACCGAAAAACACACCCGTACATACCCTGTTGGATAGTGAGGTGGTCATTGCCGTCAATGATGCTGGTGACAAGGAATATGGCGGTTTGGTGGTTCTAAAACATGACTTCGACACTCTTAGCTTTTACACCTTGTATGGACATTTGTCTGTTGCGAGTGCCATCGCACATACTGTTGGGGATAAATTAATGGCCGGAGATCAAATCGGAGTCTTGGGAGATTACCCAGAAAATGGCAATTGGGCGCCACACCTTCATTTTCAAGTAATGCTTTCCGTATTAGATTATACCAATGATTTTCCCGGAGTGGCCTATCACAGCCAAATCGAAGTTTGGAAGAGCATCTGTCCAGACCCAAA
>JAGLKG010000074.1 GCA_023141835.1 Maribacter sp.
AAATTACAAGGGCTTAGCAAGGGGAATACCATGACCAATGATGAACTTATCACATATCGAAAACGACATTTGGGCAAGAGTCTAAGCTTACAATATAAGGTACCCCTTAAAATGGTTCGTGGTAATGGTCAGTATTTAATAGACCAGTATGGACGAGGTTATTTGGATACCGTCAACAATGTTGCCCATGTAGGTCACGAACACCCAAGGGTGGTAGAGGCAGGCCAAGCACAAATGGCCCTTATCAATACTAATTCCAGGTACTTGCATGAAAACATCAACGCCTTGGCAGAGGAATTATTGGAAACCCTTCCTGCCGAGTTAAGCGTACTGCATTTTGTGAATTCTGGCAGCGAGGCCAATGAATTGGCCATTCGAATGGTAAAGGCTGTTACAGGCGAACGTGATATTATCGCTTCAGAAGTGGGTTATCACGGCAATGCGAATATGTGTATAGATATCAGTTCCTATAAGTTCGATGGTAAAGGTGGGAAAGGTGCTCCGGAGCACACCCATATTTTTCCATTACCCGATGCTTTCCGTGGTATATATAGAGGCGAAAATACAGGAAAATTATATGCTGAAGAAGTTCAAAAACAAATAAAATCAATACATAAAAATGGTCGTGGCCTAGGTGCTTTCATAATAGAGCCCATTATAAGTTGCGGTGGTCAGATCGAACTTCCCGAAGGTTTTCTTTCCGAGACCTATGCCTATATACGAAAAGCAGGTGGGTTATGTATTTCAGATGAGGTACAAGTGGGCTGCGGCAGAATGGGTAAAACATTTTGGGGCTTTCAATTGCACGATGTAATCCCTGATATTGTCACAATTGGCAAACCTCTGGGCAATGGACATCCTCTGGCTGCTGTGGCGTGTACTGCAGAAGTGGCAGAAAAGTTCGCCAATGGAATGGAGTACTTTAATACCTTTGGAGGTAATCCTGTTTCATGTGCGATAGGTGCAGCAGTGTTGGGCGTGGTAAAAAAAGAAAGATTACAGGAAAACGCCCTGAAAATAGGCGAGTTCTTAAAATCTGAGTTAAGGAACCTAGCCAATGAATTCCCAATTATTGGGGATGTGAGGGGACAAGGGCTCTTTTTAGGAATTGAATTTGTAGATGAACAGATGAACCCCTTGGCCGAACAAACGGATTATCTTGCCAACCGAATGAAAGATCATGGCATTTTAATGAGTACAGATGGCCCGGACTACAATGTCCTTAAAATAAAACCGCCGATGGTCTTCACCAAAGAAAATGCCGAGGAACTGATTTACTATTTAAGAAAGGTCCTTGCCGAAGACTTTATGAAATCTTGATGTTATATGTGTACAATGAAAAAGATATTTTTTATTATTAGTGTGAGTATTCTTTTTGTAGGCTGCAAGCGGGAACAGTTGGTTACCATTGCCGAACAAAGAAACCACTACAATCATCAAATATTTGAAGAAAACAAACTTGCACCAAGGGCTACCTATTTTGGATTTGAATCCACTGATGTTTTAGAAAAAAAGAATTCAAAACGTTTTATCGATTTAAATGGCGATTGGAAATTCCATTTTACCACTGATCCCAAGAAACGGCCGACTACCTTTCACAATGTCCATTTTGATGACAGTGAATGGAAAACAATTCCGGTACCTGCCAATTGGGAAGTTGAAGGATACGATTACCCCATTTATTTGGATGAGCGTTATCCTTTTAATACACAATGGCCTCAAGCCCCTGACGATTATAATCCCGTAGGTACGTATCGTAGGGAAGTCAACCTGACCAAGGAATTTCTATTAGAGGATGTAATCTTACATTTCGCGGGAGCCAAGTCAGCGATGTACCTATACGTTAATGGCCATTATGTTGGTTACTCGCAAGGAAGTAAAACCCCTGCTGAATTCAGTATCTCCAAATACCTAAAAGAAGGTAGTAATTTAATGGCGATGCAGCTATTTAGGTGGAGTGATGCCAGTTATTTGGAAAGCCAGGATATGCTTCGAATGAGTGGTATTGAACGAGACGTCTATCTTTATTCGCAACCCAAAGTTTGTATTGATGATTACCATGCCTACACCAATTTGGATGATTCCTACACCCATGGTATTTTCAAAAGTACTGTATCGATCAAGAATGCCGATTCCGACATTATTTCCAGAAACGTCAAATTGGAATTATTCGATGGTAAAACGTTGATCTTCAAGACTACCAAAACCCTCAAAATACCTCCTGGCTCAAAAACCAATGTCGAATTTGATACTTTGATTAAAAACATAAGTCCTTGGTCAGCAGAACAACCTCATCTATATCCCTTACAAATTTCATTGGAAGACCCGTTAAATGCTGGGAACAATCAATATATTAAACGACATACTGGTTTCAAGAGGGTTGAAATAAAAAATAGCCAAGTACTTATCAATGGGAAAGCAATTTACATCAAAGGCGTTGACAGGCACGAAACTGACCCCCACACAGGCCATGTAGTTTCACGGGAATCCATGGAGCTTGATATTAAATTGATGAAACAGAACAATATCAATGCCGTGCGTAGTTCGCACTATCCTAATGACCCTTATTGGTTGGACCTATGTGATATTTACGGACTCTATGTGGTAGATGAAGCCAATATTGAAAGTCACCCTTTGGCAATTGATGAGAAAACCCAAATAGGCAACGAGTCTACATGGTATAAAGCCCATTTATCTCGTACACTACGAATGTTTTATAGAGACCGCAACCACCCAAGCATTTACTCATGGTCATTAGGTAATGAAGCCGGCGAAGGTGATATTTTCAAATCGACCTATAAATGGTTGAAAAAGGCTGATGACAATAGAATTGTACAATATGAACCTGCGGGTAAAGAAGATTATACTGATCTGTACTGCCCCATGTACCCCAAACCTGAATATTTGATTGAGCATGGCGAATCTGATTCCAAAAAACCATCTATTATGATCGAATATGCCCATGCCATGGGAAACTCAGTTGGTAATTTACAGGACTATTGGGATATTATAGAAAAGTACCGCAACCTTCAAGGTGGTTTTATTTGGGATTGGGTAGATCAAAGTTTAGAATATAAAAATGAGGATGGGTTGGCCTATTTAGCCTATGGTCATGATTTTCACCCAAATTTACCCACTGATGGAAATTTCTTGAACAATGGACTGGTTGACCCGTATCGTAATCCACATCCGCACTTATCCGAAGTCAAAAAGGTTTATGAACCCATACAATTTTACTATTTAGGAAATGGAATCATTGAGGTTAAAAACAAGAATTTCTTTACTGATTTCTCAGATAAGGAGCTGTGTTTAAGAGTCTTAAAGAATGGTGAATTAATTTTTGAAAGGAGCCATATTTTGATAGATGTAGAACCGCAACAATCCCAAAAAATCAAATTTGATGAAATTCCGGATGTTTTTACTCTTGAAAGTGAATACATTTTAGAAATTGCATTGCTGCAAAAAGATGAGCTGCCATTGTTACCAAAAGGTCATGAAATAGGTTGGGATCAATTTGTACTCCAGAGCGGTGTATATATGACTTCATCTGAACCCGTTGTTGAGCCATTGACGATTGATATTTTAGACTCATTGATTGAAATTAAGAACGGGAAAGTAAATTTAAGTATAGATGCCAAATCAGGAGAGATAAATTCTTGGAGTTTCATGGGCAAAGAAATAACCAAACAGCCCATTCGCCCCAATTTTTGGAGACCTCCTACTGATAATGACCTTGGAAATGGAATGGACAAATGGGCTAAAACTTGGCAGGATGCAACCTACAATTATATTTCCCAACTGGTTTCAAAACCTGAGAGCACCGGAAATAAAGTAACGTATCAGGTTAAATATGCAACACCCGATAACACATCTGAAACATCCGTTTGGTATCAACTTCACAGCAATGGCAGCCTAACTGTTGATTACGAATTCAAGCCATTAAAAGAAGGGTTGCCGAAAATCCCTAGATTGGGAATGTACATGACACTCCCAAAGAACTTCGCAGAGGTTTCCTGGTATGGCAATGGCCCCGAAGAGAGTTATTGGGACAGAAAGACCGGAATGAAAGCTGGTCTATATAAAGGAAAAATTGCTGATCAATTTCATCGTTACCCTCGGCCACAGGAAACTGGTAATAAAACAGATGTTCGTTGGATGGAAGTTTCATCAAGCACTATAAGACTCAAGACATCATCCAATCAACTGTTAAATGCCAGTACCTGGCCTTTTGCAATGACCGAGATTGATTTTAATAGTGATGACGCGGCCGAATCGGCCTCTGGTTTAGTCCCAGTGACCAAAAAGCATGGAGCAGAAATCAAAATAGGTGAAACGATTCAATGGAATATCGATTTTGAGCAAATGGGTGTTGGTGGTGACACTTCCTGGGGAGGTTTGGTACATGACGAATATACCTTATCCCCCAAAATGTATAACTACACATTTAATATTACACCAACAGCGATAAAGTAATAAGAAAGAACAATCTCAATCCGTAAACCAGTTCTTTACCAGCTGCTGCTCATGGAGGTTTCCATCTATGTGGTCAAACTCATTCTTGGCCAGATTATGTTTATAGTCCTTACCCCATTCGGCATAGTTTAATGCTACCTTTCTAATTGCATCGCAGATAAAATCAACCTCAACATCTGTCATTGTAGGATGAATCGACATACGCACCCATCCTGGCCTGTCCATCAAACAACCTTCTAGGATTTTTTGCTCAATGGCCTTTGAAGTCAACTCATTAACATGCAATAGGAAATGCCCATAGGTCCCGGCGCAGGAACACCCTCCCCTAGTCTGGATTCCAAAACGATCGTTCAATAATTTCACAATTAGATTGTAGTGTGCATCATCGATATAAAAAGAAAAAACCCCCAACCTATCTTGGTGCTCACCCGCCAAGATGTGTAGTTTTTTTATGCTAGAGAGCTGCTTAAAAATCCGGGTATTTATTTGGTGTTCTCGGTCCATAATATGTTGAACCCCCATTTTCTCTTTCAGTTGTATCGCCAAAGCTGTTCGTATAGCCTGTAAAAAACCAGGGGTTCCCCCATCTTCCCTTGTTTCGATATCATCGATATAGTCATGATCTCCCCATGGGTTGGTATAGGTTACCGTACCACCACCAGGGTTGTCTGGAATTAAATTCTTATACAGTTTCTTATTGAAAATCAACACTCCGCTAGAACCAGGCCCTCCGAGGAATTTATGGGGTGAAAAAAAGATGGCATCCAAATATTCATAATCGTTTTCCGGGTGCATATCAATTTCAACATAGGGTGCTGAACAAGCAAAATCAACGAAGCAAAGTCCATTGTTTTGATGAATTGTTCTCGCAATCCTATAATAATCCGTTTTGATTCCGGTAACATTGGAGCATGCAGTAATCGAAGCAATTTTAATTGGATTTCCCCTATGTTCTTTTAATAACCTTTCAAAGCTATCAAAACAAATCAGGCCCTCCTTATTACAGGGTATTACCTCAACCTTGGCGATAGTTTCCAACCAAGAGGTTTGGTTGGAATGATGCTCCATATGGGATACAAAAACAACAGGCCTTAAAGTATCGGGAATACGCGTGTGCTCTTTTAAATTCTCAGCTACCTTTAAACCTAGGATTCTCTGAAGTTTGTTCACGGCGCCAGTCATTCCAGTACCTACGGTAATAAGAATATCATCATCATTGGCATTCACATGTTGCTTGATCCTCCTTCTAGCCTTATGATAGGCCAATGTCATCGCAGAACCAGTAAATGATGTCTCTGTATGTGTATTGGCAACATAAGGGCCTATTTCATTTAATAGTTTTTCTTCAATAGGTCCATAAAGTCTTCCGCTGGCCGTCCAATCTGCGTAGATTATATTTTGCGTACCATAGGGTGAAATAAAAGTTTGGTCAATGCCGATAATGTTTCGCCTAAATTGTTGAAAATAGTTTTCCAAGTCAATTATTTCCTTTACCACTTCCGAGTTCAAGGTATTCATGTATGCAGCTGATTTTCAGTGTATGATACAACTAAATTAATACTAAACCTATCAAGATGACAACCATCAATTTGACAAAATAAGCCTAAAATTAGGTAAAACATTTATACCCTAGAAATAACCATGGACATAAACCCTTAAAGCAACACCTTTAATTGCCCACAGGTTCAACTGCTTATAATTCCCGTAATTTTAACAGTGCCTCTGATTTTGAATTCACATTGAGTTTAAGGTATATGTTTTGAATATGAAAATTAATTGTACTAGTGGTTACAAATAATTTGTCCGCAATTATTTTGTAAGTGGCTCCCCGGCACAAATAGTCGACTATTTGATTTTCCCTTTCGGAAAAAAACTGATATGATTTTCTATGAAAGTTCGAAATTACCTTTTTGACGATATCATTGCTCATAGCGGCACCTTCATTTTTAATTGAATTTAAGGCATTATGTAGGCGGTCATTACTAACTGGTCGTGTCAGATAACCGTTGGCCCCGCTTTTGAATGCTTTTTTAATAATCTCAAAATCAGATTGATCACTGATCATAATGATTTTTACATTCCTATCTCTTTTACGGAAAAATCGAATTCCCTCAATTCCGTCTAGTTCCCGTAAGAAAACTTCTGAGATGATGATATCGGGCATTACATTGTCATAGTCGGACAAAGCCTCTTCAACCGATAAATAAAGGCCTTCCAAAGAATAATCCGAAAATGTCTTAAAATAAAATCTGTAAGCTTCATGAAATAATGGATCATTATCAATTATAATGACCTTTAGAGTATTTGAGTTCATAACGTGGGGTATTTTAATTACATATATTCAACTTTAATAATTAATTCACTGATTGTTGACCGAGATAGTTTTACACAAACAAGCAGGGTCGAACCAGGTCTTCTTTTTGATTTCAAAACAAAGGATTCCTGCCTAGTTACCGAAATAGATAATCAGGTACATCATCCAGAAAGTGATTCTCCAATGTTTTAAAAGGGATGTATGCCTATTGTAGGTTTACTGGCAAATCTAGCGCATATCCCATTTTCGGAAAACGCTAACTAGAGGTAAGGTCATTTTTGAAGTGTGATCGAGAAATTGACAAAAATGGGCCTTGATTGCCCTTTTGTCCTAAACCATCTCCTTTGAATTCATTGGGAGTGGTTCTTGCATTTGAATCAATGCTGTTACTGCTTTTTTTAAAATACTGTAGGTAAAGATAAAATTCCATTTTCGTGGGGGGATTTGGGGTTTAATAATGGATGTTTAGGTTCTTTTGATGAAATAAATATAGAAAAATATAATATTCAACTGGACAATCTGTACATATTTTCGTTCAAATGCAAGGTAAAGCCAATTCGTTTTGCAGCATTTACCTTCCACATGCACAAGGCTTGATTAAACATATAATAGACTGGAACCCCCATACTACTTAGGAAATCAATAAATTATGTTCAATGATTTTGGTGAGCAAAGGCGTGGGAAACTGTTATCTTGGCTACTTTGGGTTACATACAGGAAAAAGGAGGGGGTTGAAACTATCCCCCCGGATACCCCTCCTCATTTCAACCCAATAATCAAACTTGTTTAGCTCTTCCTAATCCTCATATATATTAGCGGCAGTAGCTGCGGGACTATCAACTTGCATAATCCATTTTTCATCTCGGTATTTTCCGTTTAAATTTGAAACAAAGGCCGTTTCGGCATCTTTTTTGAAATTAAAATCTGCCAAATAAACATAATAGAGACCATTTTCCTTATTATAAAACTTTTTGGCATCCAAACCTTGTTCATTTAAGGAATCCATAAAGGCATTTAGATACGTTTTGTTTTTATAAACATTGGCTATAACATAATAACCAGATTTAACCCCGATAATATTTGATTGATCTAGAATCTTTATCGGAAGCTTAACATAACCCCTATGCCCATTGGTATTTGAACTTTTCACTGCTTCGGGCTCCTTTTTATTGGCCACTAGAACTGTATTTTGAATCCTGTTATAATCTTCAAAATTTGATTTAATACTATGTTTTAAATCTTTACGTAATATTCTCACAATGGTCTCAAACCTTTTTTCAAAGTCAAGGGTTCTGGCTTGCTCCAAGGAATCCTGTCTTAGTATCAACTCATCCAAAATCAATCTATTTTCATAGGCAAGGGCATCTGTATTTCTTTCATCTTTCCCTAGCTCTTCTGTATTTCCCTTATCTTTCCTTTCCTCTTTGGTTTTATTCTTACCAATTCTTTTGTTCTTGTCAGCAATTAACTTAAGAATTTGCTCCTCATAGTTTCGTACAATGCGATCAATCTTTTCATCTTGGGATTTATCAACATAATTTACAGTATTATCATCGTCATTCTTAAAAGTATAGGCCAGTGATAGCTCATGGTTCCAACCAAGGTCGGCTTCTTTCTGTTTAAAATCTTTTTCCATTAAATATCCTAAGGACATCTTCTTATTAAGATTGAAGCCGAGACCCATTGAGAGTCCGTAGGTATCATTAAGGGTGGTCTGCAGCCAACCATACTTTGGTAAATCCAGTAGAACAGAACCTAGATAGGCTAAGGAATTATCCTCATTTCTTCCCAATTGTACCAAGGGCATTAATCGGGCATTTGAGAACAACCCTCTGTTTGCGGCGAAAGTATGCGTATACTGCAAGGAAGCCTTTATACTTTTATCGTTTAACCGGGTTAAAAATTCATTGGTCGTTTGATTGAATTTAAACAAATCTTCTGCATACAAGCCAAAATCAAATTTGCCCACTGAAAGGGTAATGGCAGGCTGTATGGCTATTTTACTTTCTTTGTTGGCCTCAAGAATCTCTGGGTCATTCTCAGTGACAATGACTCGGTTTTTGTCAAGCCCTTCATTAAAATAAGTGACGTTGGTACCGAAAGTAAGCTTACTTTTCTGTCCAAGCTGCACTGATGTGGCATAGTTGGCATTGAATCCGAATTCCTGGATAACTCCTGACCATTGGCTATAAATACCAATACCTAAAGCCGTATTCTCATTTAATCTATTGCTAAAGCCAAGAAAATAATTTTGGCTGTTATCCTCAAAAGTGGCATACTGATTTCTGTGTAGAATATTCAAATAGGATTTATTCTCCCGTACCAAAGAAAATGTAGG
Source organism: Maribacter sp. (assembly GCA_023141835.1). Classification (GTDB taxonomy): domain Bacteria; phylum Bacteroidota; class Bacteroidia; order Flavobacteriales; family Flavobacteriaceae; genus Maribacter_A. The sequence continues at coordinate 9,126 of JAGLKG010000074.1, forward strand.
ATTAATCAAGAATCTATTGAAAAATAACTGATTGTGATATGCATTGTTTGAACTCACATTGGGGTTTGTCTCCTGGCCAAATGCAAATTGAATACTTAAAAACATGTAACAAACCATGATCAAACATATCGCATTTGTTATTGTGGTATTGTAGTTCATCTTTTTGAATATTAGGGTTATACTATTGGGTAAAACTTAGATGAATGTCCTTTTTTATCTCGGACAATCGATCAAATCATTTTGAAACATCCTATTATACTTCTATTCCAAATTGTTAAAATGATTCAATGTGGGTCTATAGTACGGGTAATGGCGCTAGGCTATGACTGTCTCATTGAAATAGTAGCTACTCATCTTCAAAAGCAGAAGAGGAATAATCAACTTTCAAATCGCTGTTTAGAAAATCTAAAATCTCATACTCTCTTTTGTCAACAGGTCTATTGATTCTATTGTTCTTGTAGGAGAAGGCTACTTGATGAATGTTATCTTTATTTTTACCGCGGTTAGACATGACATAGCCCATGCGGTCCTTGGTTTTAAAACGTATTGAAAAATCATCTTTGGCACTATTGATGGGACTTCCAAGATTAACAGCCAGACCCACTTTTCTTTGATCCACCTGAACCATATAAACGTCTAACCCCCCATGTCCTTCACGACCCTCAGAAGCAAAAAACAAAGTATTGCCCCCTACGACATTAGGATATAAGTCGTTCTTCTTCGTATTCACCTTTTCACCAAGGTTTTTAGCAATGCCAAGAGTGCCATTGTTCTGAATGTTGGTTACGTAGATGTCAAATTTCCCCAAAGTACCTGGCATATCCGAAGCAAAAAACAAGCGTTTACCATCAGCAGAAACTGTGGGGTGTAATGCGGAAGAATACTTAGGACACACTTTGAGCTCCTTAATATCCTCCCATTTACCATTAATCTTGTTTGCTGTATAAATTTTATGGATAGGTTCCTTTTTGGAAAATATACCGTTCAAAGGTTTTACATAAACTGTTTGACTAAAAAAAGCGGTTTTCCCATCGGCCGTTAAGGCTATAGGAGTTTCATAGGAGTTTTCATTACTAAATTTTTCAAAACCTTCAAGTTGTTTATCATCGTAGGTCACGGGCAGATTGTCTAGATTCTCTTCGCCATTAAGATATGGACCCAAGGATTTGTAATTACCCGCCAGTGTATGGGTCGATAAATTCATACTTCTCTCTTGGATTTCGTAGTCCTTTTTGATTAAAGCCAACCAATCTTGATTGTCCGAAGATGGCAAATTTTTGGGTACGCCTGTTTTCTTCATGGCATACGAATATCGCTCTTGATAACGACTACCAAGAGCCCCATTCTCATTGAGACTACTTAATTTGTCATACCAAAACAAGGCTGTTTTGTAGTTTTCAGCCAAGAAATTGGCATTCCCTAAGTCCTCAAAGATTTCCTTTTCCGCATAGCCCAATTTTTGGAGTTCCATATAGTTATCAACCCTTTTATGGGCTTCTTGAACATCTGGTTTATTGGCTTTTGAAATCTTGGTTCTCTGAGCGGACAGTGAATATGTAAATAAAATAAACATACATCCAAAGGCCACATTGTAGGTTATAGCATTTTTCATAATAGTAAGATATTGGGTTGTTACTGCAACCAAAGGTCCACAAATGTTTTGGACATTATGCTAGCAAAAATTCATAGGTTTTAAATTAAGCCTAGTTAATTCAGATAGGTTCCTTGTTGTAAATAATCGATAGTATAGCATAAACACGGGGCCAATTCCAAAATTGGAGCTCGTCAAATCATTAAAGTTTGGCCCAGTATTCTTATATTTAGGAATTGATCCTGATGGGCAGGCCCAAATATTGACACAACCACTTTTTTAAAGAAAACCCCATGTATAGACGAAATTTCATCAAATCGAATGCACTCGCTGCCATGGCAGTAAGTGGCGCATCCCTGCTTCCCAATTTTCTCCGTGGCAATTCATTTAAGAATGGAAAAAAATCCTATAAGGCATACCTTAGAAATAGTGCTGTACCCAAAGAAGAACTGGATATTTTTCTCAATAAAAATTCTTGGGCGCAATTTGACCCCGAGGTAGGTTATACGCTAGGGAATTATATGCCACATGATGGAATTGACAATAGCTTCACCATATCAACAGCGATGAAAGACGGTAAAAGAACAAATGCTATATATGCAGATAGACCGTGCCGAATCAATACCTATGGTAATAGTTTTACACATTGCCATCAAGTCAGTGATGCCGAGACTTGGCAGGAATATCTCGCAGGCCACCTTGGAGAACCTATTCAAAATTTTGGTATGGGAGGTTTTGGCATCTATCAGGCCTATAGGCGACTTATTAGAAGGGAAAAAGATGATAAAGATTCCAAGTATGTAATTCTCTATATGTGGGGCGATGATTATATGAGAAGTGTCTTTAGATGTCGTTATGCCACTTATTATACGCTCTGGAATGACTATGGCGGGTATATGTTTCATGGTAATTTTTGGTCTAATATTGAAATGGATACCAATACCGGTACATTGGTGGAAATGGAAAATAGAATAGCTGTCAAGGAAGATCTATACAAAATGTCTGACCCGGAATTTATGTATGATAACCTCAAGGATGATCTAATGGTACAACTTCATTTACTGAGTTATGATATGGTAAATACGGATGTTGACACAAAAGGTCTAAAAAAACTTGCTGACATCTTAGAACTTCCTGAGATAGATTTTTCCAGCCCTGAAAAAATGATAAAAACAGCCACTGCCTTAAAGAATAAATATGCATTTGAGGCCACAAAGTATATTTTGAAAAAAACCGATGAGTTTTGTAAAGACCATGGTAAAGAACTTCTGCTTGTACATTTTGATCCCTCTGGCGTGTTTCAATCAATGGTCAAGGGTGAACCACGATACGATCAAGAGATTGTTGACTTTATTCAGTCTAAGGGGTATCGGTATTTTGATATGAATGAAGTCCATTTGGAAGATTTTAAAAAGTTCAACATTAACTTGGATGAATATATGGGCCGATATTTTAACGGTCATTATACTCCATCTGGGAATCATTTTTTCGCTTATGCCCTCAAAGATACATTGGTGGACTGGTTGAATCCCAAACCCATAACATACCAACAAGATGATAGTAA
>JAGLKG010000075.1 GCA_023141835.1 Maribacter sp.
GCATTCCCTATTGGGGAACTTCATAAATTTTGGCCGCATATAATACAGCCCCATGGACGAATACATTTTGCTGGTGCCTATGCGGATAATCTCAATTGGGGCACCGAAGCCGCCACGCGATCAGGCAACAGGGTAGCGGAAACCATTGACAAGCTTTGATTTCTTTATACAAGCCTGTTTTGAAATATGTCAATTATTTTATTGTGTCCCTTTTTGTGTCCTTCTATTTTACCATTGGTTTTTCCCAATTTCAAATACAGGAAAATAGACCTCCAGTAGTTAAGATTGTTACGCCAATAGCCAAGGGCACATTTAGCTGGAACTCCATTATACCCTATACCATCCATGTTTCAGATGATGAGGATGGAAATTCGGAATATGATGAAATCATCCCGACCGAAGTTTTTTTAGTCGTGAAGTATTTGAAGGATTCTTCAGGGATCAAACCTTATTTGACCAATGAATCTAATACCAATTACAGTCCGTTGCTCCAAATGGGCAGTTCTACCTGTTTTAGCTGTCATAGAGCCAAAGGAACATTGATCGGTCCATCATTTGAACGCATTGCCGAAAAATATCAAAAGGACCCAAAGGCCGTAGAAACTCTAACCGAAAAAATAATTGCTGGGGGCACTTCTATCTGGGGTGATGAAAAAATGCCTCCCCATCCTAATTTGAAGGTTGCCCAGGTCCAGGAAATGGTACGTTGGATTTTAGAAAATAATTCCGATTCCGATAAAAATTATTTCACCGGAATTGAAGGAACTATAAAAACGAAAGAGCAAGCTGTAGCAGGTGCCAAAAAAGGTATTCTGGTGTTGACAGCAAGCTATACGGATCATGGTTCAAATAATCAACGACAAAATAGCAGACAGGGTAGTGAAACCATTGTCCTTAAAAGTCATTAGGTTCTGGCTCCCATATAGAGCATGTCAAACATGGAATTTATTGAAACCAACTATCCCCGTTGCAAGCTAAAGGTATTTCACTGGTTTCGTTTTGATCTAAAGGTCAAAAAACAATCCCGAAGGTTTTCGAGACTGTTATTTAGATTCCCATTTTCATGGGAATGACAATTTTAGGAAACCCCCCAGCAAGCTGCGAGGAATTCTTTAAATTAAACGCTAAAGTTCTCTCTGGATAACCTTCGATTCTTAAAAAAGTTTTTGCAGAACGCTCTACAAATTCCCTATCTTGGTAAGTCCATTATTAATGATCTGCTCCAATTCCTTTATTTCTTCTGGGTCGGGCATTACCAATGGAGCACGGACGTCCCCCGCACTTTTTCCTATAAGCCTTGCCCCTGCTTTGATCAAACTGACCGCGTATCCCTTTTTTTTGCTTCTTAATCTTACAAATGGTATGAAGAACTCCTTGATCAATACATTTACCTTTTCTGTATCTCCTGCCCTAAGCGACCTGTAGAATTGATTTGCCAATTCGGGTACAAAGTTAAAAACGGCAGAGGAATACGTATTGACCCCAATAGACAAATACGCCTCTGAAATGATCTCTGCCGTAGGAACGCCTCCTATATATACCAGGCGATCCCCAATGGTTTTGATAGTATCATTCAATTCCTGCATATTGCCAGTCCCATCTTTTAATCCAATCAGGTTGGGACAAGCCTTTGCCAATTTTTTTATTTGTTCACATGATAACGTTCCATTGGCCCGATTATAGTAAATAACAGGTAATTTGGTCTGTTGTATAATTGATTTGGCATATTCATAAATTCCCTCTTTGGGAGATTCCGTTAAGTAGGGTGGCATAAGAAGCAAGGCGTCTATACCCGCTTCTTCGGCCATATGTGCAAAATCAACAGCTTCAGGAATACTGCGCCCTATACTTGATATCACCGGCACCCTTCCTTTGATTGTAGCGGTGGTAAGGTTTACAATATGTCTGTATTCATCCCTGGATAGTGAAAAAAATTCGCCTGTACCCCCCGCAACAAATACTGCAGAAACCTCATGGCCAACAAACCATTCCAATCTATCTGCGAAGGTTGCGGGATTAAACTGGCCCTTTTCATCCATATCGGTCACAGGAAAAGACAACAATCCATCCCGTAGGGCATTTTCAATGCTTTCAAAATTCGATTTCATTTTCAACTATCTTAGTATTATTTTATCATTCCTAGGTTATCATCCAGGGTTGGATACATTACACCGACATAGTATCACCACCGTACTGCTTTGAACTTCCATTCTGGATTTACCTTTTGCATCTCCACTTCATCATCCCTTTTGGTAAGTCCACAAGCTATATAATTCTGATGCAATCTAGCCAAGGCTTCCCGGTCAATTTCAACACCGAGTCCAGGTTCCGTTGGAACTGAGACCGCCCCCTCTTCAAACTTTATCCTTCCGCCCAAGATAACCTCATCTGATTGCCATGGATAATGGGTGTCCAGCGCATAGGGAATCTCTGGCAATGCCGCTCCCAAATGGACCATAGCCGCCAATGAAATACCCAAATGACTATTGGAATGCATCGATAACTTCCTTCCAAAGGTCTCACACACCTTAGCAAGTTCCATTGAACTTCTTAATCCACCCCAAAAATGATGGTCACTTAAAATAATATCTTCGGAACCTATGGCAATACTCTGCGGAATATCCTCAAAACTGGTGGTACACATATTTGTGGCCAAGGGCATTTTCAGTGCCTTTCTAACTTTACTCATATTTGGCTGCCCTCTTACAGGATCTTCAAAGTACTCCAAAATACCTTCCATTTTCCTGCCATAAGCAATGGCAGTTTCCAATTCCCAAATTGCGTTTGGATCATGGCGCAATGGAACATCCTTTCCAAAATGTGCAAATAAAGCTTTCATCGCGTCTACTTCCTGCTGCGGCTCAAAAGCTCCACCTTTCAGCTTTATGGATTTAAATCCAAATGCTTTGACCATGGCAATAGCCTGCCTTACAATACCTTCCGGGGTTACTGCTTCTGCCTGCCTGGCCGAATCCCATCCACTTGTATTGGAATCGGTTTTAAAACCTAAATGACCTCCAGCACCTTCATACTTATAAAATAAGTAGGCCGCAAAAGGCACTCTGTCCCTTCGTTTTCCGCCTAAAAGATCCACGACGGGCCTTCCCTGTATTTTACCAATGATGTCCAAGCAGGCCACCTCCAATGCACTAAAAACATGTACGATCTTCCGTTGGTCCCATGGAGCATCACCTCTTTGGGCGGTAGTCTCCTTATCAAAGTGATTTTCAATAGCATCCTTAATTTGGTTCAATTGAAAAGGATCTTTTCCTATGATAACCTCCTTGGCCTTTTCCAGTGCAATTTCAGTTTCAATATTTCCGGGTATTTCGCTAATACCCCTAATGTTATCGTCGGTTATTACCTCCACAATGGTTCGTAATGCATAAGGGGCATGTAAGCCTGCGGCGTTCAATAATGGAGGATCTACAATAGCGATGGGCGTGATACTTATTTCTCTAATAATCGGTCCTTTCATCCATTTGTTTTTAGCGTCTTTCATTCTTTTAAACAGTTCAATGGCCTCCACACGTTTTGAGCATATCGCATAACGGGGGTAATTTATAAAAGCGGCCAGATTTTGGCGGCAATCATAATTACGATTAGGCCCGATATTCCCATGATGGTCAACATGGGGGAAAATGTTTTAAGAGCTTCCTTTTCGGTAAGATTGCTCATCTTACAGATAATCCAGAAACCACTATCGTTCATCCAAGGTATCAGCTTGGAACCACAAGCCACTGCCAAACCAATATATAACATATGATATTCCAAATGCACTGAGCTTGCCATACCAGAGAGTATTCCTGAAGCTGTGATCATTGCTACGGTGGCGGACCCCTGTGCGGTCCTAACAATTGCCGTAATCAGAAACGCAAGTGGAATCAGCGCCATTTGATACCCTTGGGTCAACTCACCTATTCGGAAACTTATTCCGGTTTGTTGGAGCATTCCTCCGAAAGCACCACCTGCAGAGGTAATAAGGATAATCACCCCTGCGCTCATAAGGGCTGCTTGAACCGAATTCAAGAGGGCCTGCCTATTTCCCATTTTATGAATGGCCAGCATAATCAATGCAGCCATGGCACCACAGACCAATGCCATATTCTTTTCACCAAAAAAATTGATGAATGCAAAAAAAGCATTAGTCATATTTGATTGTGAAGTACTTTGACCAAAGTCCAAAAAGGTATCCAATCCAGCTTTTGTGCTTATGAATACAATGGGTAACAAAATGGGCATAAGGGCAAACCCTAAGGAAGGGAGTTTTGCCCCTTCTTGTGAAGATAGAGACTTAATGTCCTTTAATGGTGCATCCAAAGAATCCCTCAAAGGAATTGGCCATTTTTTGTTGGCCCAAGCGGCATATGTATATCCCGCCACTAGAGTTACCAAACCAACTAATATTCCACCTACCATCATAAGGCCAATTGGGATATTCATTTCACTAACCAGAAAAAGAGGGCCGGGAGTTGGAGGCACCAAGGAATTGGCCATAGCTGCACCTGCCGTAATTGCCAGAATCAAAAGCAAATAATTTTTTCCTATTTTCATAGCCATGGCCTTGGCCAGAGGAACCATGAGGTAAAAAACAGTGTCAAAAAAAACGGGAATACCAATAAAGAAACTACTGCCCAAAAAAGTAATTGGTGCTCTTTTGACCCCTGAAATTTTAAGCATGGACCGCACTATTCTTTCTGCAGCTCCACTTTCCAACATGCATTTGCCAATAATAGAGGCCATAGCAATCAGGATACCTATTTTACCACATGTTTTGCCAAATTCATTGGCAATTCGTAAACCGATTTTAGTATTTGCCAGGGCTTCCGCAGCATTGGGGTCCATTCCTCTTTCTGCAGCATACAGTAAAATTGAACCGTGAGGTGTTAAAAAAGCAACAACAAAAGCACCCAGTAAAAGGGCTAGAAACGCATGAAGTCGCAGGCCGATAATTCCTCCTACTACAAAAAGAATACCTACGGCGAGAATAAAAAGAGGATCTTGCATAAAGAGGTTTATCTGTTTAGAATTTCAGGGTTTAGTTTCACTTATTATTCAATAAAAACTTTACGGCCTTTACCGATGTATTAATTGTATGTGTACCATTGAGAAAACTAAAAATACTGTCAATCTCGACATTGTCAAAATTAGCGTCAAAAAGTTTTCCTCCCAGGTCCTCATTTATATTCTAAATTAATGAAATAGTGGTTTAAAAAATAACTGCCCACTAAACAAATAAATAAGAGTTATGAACCAACCG
>JAGLKG010000076.1 GCA_023141835.1 Maribacter sp.
TCCAATGAGATATTTATTATTTACACTTATAGCGTTAAGCTTGTCCATTAAATCGTATTCTCAAACCGATACATTAAAGGTCATGAGCTTTAATATTCTGCATGGGGCTACCACTAAGAATGATTTTAATTTAGATACCATTGCCGGTGTAATCAACAAATACAAACCCCATCTTGTCGCCTTGCAGGAGGTTGATTTCAAGACCAATAGGGCCAAGAAATACGATTTACCTACTGAATTGGGAATACGGACCAAAATGGCATCGCTTTTCGCCCGGGCCATGTACTATGATGATGGTGAGTATGGTGAAGCTGTGTTGTCATCCTATAGTTTTATCGGCTCGGAGAATATACCCTTGCCCCATTTGCCAACTTCAGAACCAAGGGCTGCACTTTTGACCAGAGTGGAAACAAAGAATGGCAATATCATTCAATTTGTAGGCACTCATTTGGATCACTTAAGAAACAACACGGATCGGCTAATGCAAGCAAAGGCCATTAATAAGGCCTTGGAGCAGACTAAATATCCTACTTTGTTGGTTGGTGACCTCAATGCTGATCCAGATAGTGAAACACTCAAGATATTATCCAAAAACTTTAGCAAACCCAACATTCAGGAAGCCAAACAAAACACCTGGCCGGCAGACGACCCCAGAGTTTGTTTGGATCATATTCTGTTCAATAACCGAGCCCAGTGGAAAGTGATTGACTATACCATTTTATGTGAGAATTACGCCAGCGACCACTGTATTGTAATAGCCACTTTGGTATTTACCCCTTAGCATTGATTGCGCGTATAAATTCATTGCGCACCATTTTGGCTGTTTTGTGATCTCCAGTATGGTTCCATCCCGGTGGCATTACCAAATACAATAACTTGTTTTTTAATCCGGGAGCCCTATACACGTCTTTGGCCAAAACAACGATTTCACCAAAATAAACATCAAAGAAGTTCCCCGAATCCATTTTTCGGGTAATACCATATTCAATTTTAATATCATCCTGCTCCGGTTGATAGGTTTTGAATACTTTATCCCAAATATTCAAAAGGTTACAATAATTGGTATCGATATACAGCGGATTCCTAGCATGGTGTACTCGATGATGTGAAGGGGTAAGAATGATATCATGCAAAAATCCGAGTTTTGCATTTTTCATCAGGTTTTCTCCAACATGAATAAAGGCCCCATAAGTACCGTCAATGAACATAATGAGAAACAATAGGTCGGGTTGTAGTCCCAAAAGTATACAAATAGTGGCCCTAATTGCCTGTGCATAGGGTCCTTCCAAGAAAAAATGCGCGTGTGATACTGATAGGTTCATATTTTCAGGGGCATGGTGTGTGGAATGTAAACACCAAAAAATCCGAACCTTATGACCCAAAAAATGGTAAATATAATGTCCAAACTCCCAAACGATATAGCCATAAATCAACCAATACCAAGTAATATTTGCCTGAAACGGGGCATATTGTTGAAGTAGGCCAATGACCATTGCTGTCATTGCAATGGAAATAAACCTCCCAACAAATCGATTGAATATATAAATGAGAAAGTTTACCTTATATACTTTGGCATGAGGTTTTTTATAAATAAAACCCAAGGCTAATTCCATCAACAATAAAAGTGGGATAATCGGGGATATCAGGGCTACAATGCCATCATAGGTTTTAAAAGTACTGTAATCTCCCGATGTTAGGATTTCCCAGGCTTCCGCGATTCCTAAAAATCCAACAATCTCATTGTAAAAAGTATCAAGTAGTTCCATTTAAAAAAGTTAAAGTTAAATAACAGATATTAAACCATTCCCTTTGAAGGGGAATAAAAAAATCGTCCAATAATGGCATAGCGATAACCAATGCTAAATAAATACAACCAGGATGGCTATGCAGGTGCCTTGCCCTGATGTTTCCAACGCCGGTGTGTCCAGAGATAATGCTCTGGCCGTTCATTGATCTGCTGCTCGGTCAGTTCAAGAAACCGATTCGTAATTTCATTTTTTTCGGTACTTTTTCCGTTTCTGGTTATGGGAATGAATTCTGCCTTATAATGTCCACGTTTAATTTTAGATACTTTCAGAAAAACAACGGCAATATCCAATTTTCTTGCTAAAGTCTCTGCGCCATTAAAGACAGGGACCTTAACACCCATAAATTCTTTCCAATATTGCGCGCGATGTACTTGGGGGGATTGATCACTGACCATACCGTATATGGCCCTAGTATTATTCTGATGGTTACGGATAACGGTTTTGACAGTTTCTTGTTGAGTAATCAATACCGTATTCCATTTGGCCCGTATTTTTTTGACAAGATCATCAAAATACGAGTTGCTTATTTTTTGGTACACCGCATAACCTTTAGACTGAACATAGTTATTCATACTAACATTCCATTCCCAATTGGCATAATGTGAACAAACGATCAAGATGCTTTTTTCTTTTTCAATTTCTCGGAGCACATCAATATTCGCAACCTGATACTTTCTTCGTACCGCATCTTTGGAAAGGCTAATTGACTTAATCATCTCTAAAAACATATCGCACATGTGCGTGTAGAACTCTTTTTCAATGCGATTGATTTCCTGTTGGGGTTTATTAGGGAATACAAGTTCAAGGTTACCTCTTACAACCTTTTTACGATATCCAATAAGTCTATATGTAAAGAAGCATACAAAATCCGAAAAAGCATAAAAGAGGCGATGTGGTAAAACTGAAATCATCCATAAAAGGGGGTAGACAATAATAAAAATAAGTAATTGCATGCATTTCTATGTAAAGCGTAAATATAGCTATATTTGGCCCGATAAATAATGCTTCAAAGATGTATGATCTTCATAGTGCCACTATTGCTATTATAGCAGTAAATGTTTTGGTTTCTTTTAAAGGATTTAATGACACGTCATTTTTTGAGCGTTATAAATTCGGAATTGGTGCCATACAATCGGGTCAAAAGGACAGAATGGTGACCTCAGGTTTTTTACATGTAGATAGTGCCCACCTATTAATGAACATGGTCACTTTGTTCTTTTTTGCCGATGTGGTCATTGGTTGGTTCGGTCCAGTTAAATTTGTTGGAATTTATTGTATTAGCCTAGTAGCAGGGAGTTTGCTCGCCTTGTTTTTTCATAAACATGAACCCTATTATAGTGCGGTGGGTGCCAGCGGTGCCGTTACAGGGATATTATATGCGGCAATTCTTCTTTACCCCGACATGCAATTGGCCCTAATGTTCATTCCAATACCTTTACCAGCATATGTTCTTGGGATTGGGTACCTCTTATATTCTATTTACGGAATGAAGAAAAGACTGGGGAATATTGGGCATACAGCTCACTTCGGAGGTGCTATTGGGGGTTATGTGACCACAATACTTTTGAAACCAGATCTATTGGCCACCGATACTTTAATGGTGATTCTTCTGGCCGTTCCAATTTTGATTCTTTTTGTGATGGAAAAATTGGGGAAAATATAGCGTATTTGTGTTTCGGAATTACCTTAAAACCTTGTCGCTCCCTGTTTTTGCTGAGTTATCAACAAAAAAATAACCATAAGAACATACGCATTCCTTGATTTTCACGTTAAGTAATAACCTAATTCTGATTTGAATAATTTACTTAATGATGAAAAAAATAAACCTACTACTTTGGTCAGTAGCCTTGTTTATAAGTTCCTGTAGCGACGAAACGACTATTTTTAGTGACCCGAAAGATGACCATCAATTAGAGGATAGCCAACTGGTTTTGGAAAACAGTGTAATCTATGATAACGCCGGAGTGTTAGATATACTTGAGGATATCAATATATCTGGTAAATATTCCAGCAGTGGTAAGGTAGTGCAGGCTGGCGATTACCCTCTTACTTTGGTTGCCCAAATCGACCCGCCGACATATAGTGGTGGTGAGAATCTAACGGCTTCCCATGTACATGTCGACGGAAATTATGCTTATGTTTCTTATAATACTGTCGAGGAGGCATATGCTGGTGCTATAGATGTCATTGATGTAAGTGACCCAACACAACCTTTGATTACATCGAGGTTGTATTACGCCAATATGGATATAAATTCAATTGAATATAATGATGGATACATTTATGCTGTTGGCGGGATGGACTCAGAGAAATCGATCACAGCTACATCCAACTCATTTGTTGCGAAAGTACCAGCTTCTGGTGGGGTGATTAATATCGGAGCAGGAATCACCTATGGCTTTCAGCAGGGTTTTAACGGCACTGATGTTGAAGTTACCTCAAGTACTGTTGTGGTTTCAAGTGGTGGTGGTGGCTCAATTAGTATTTATGACAAGCGGGACATGTCCCTTATCAATGAGGCTTTTTTTGCAGACTTACGTTCAGTATCTTTCAATAACGGGGATTTTGCAGTCCTTGATGCCAGCAAAGGGGTAATCATTTTGGATGGCAATTTAAACATTACTAGGGAAATTGGTATAAACACAGATTTTGGATTGGGTACCAAAAGAACCCTAGAATATACTAGCGACAAAATAATTGTTTCCGAAGGTTCTAGGGGAGCTGGACTTTATAGCGCAAACACAGGAGCATTTTTGAAATATCTTCCTATTCTTATTGACCCCAATGCAACTAATATACAGGATATAGAAACAAATGCTGTTGCTGCAAATGAAGAAATATTATTAATGGCCAACGGCGGTGCGGGACTCTGTTTATCTGAAAACAATGATAACAATACGGATTTGTACGGAGTCATTCAATTGGAAGGTTCCATAAATTATGTAGAATCAAAAGAAGATTATATTTTCGCCGCTTCCGGAAAAAGAGGCTTGCAAATTATTAAATTGAATAGGCCTAGCGAAAGCCTTGCCGCTAGCTGTGTTTCGCTTCCGGGTTATTCAGGAAGTACTGATTTGAATGTAAGACTTGGAGAAGATGAAGCCTATAGAGGGGCTAAAAGATTTGCAAATATTGAAGTGGCAGGCGCCTTATTGCTTTGTGGGTCATGGACGGTGAGCAATGCCGTAGATGTCTACGATGATGCTTTATTTGAAATGAAAGGAACTTTAGTTGTTGGCAGAAACAGTAAGAGAAAAAATGTCATTGTGCACCCAGGAGCTACCTTTAAAGTGGAGGGGGATCTTACTATTTATGGAAACTTGATAGTATCTGATGGTGCTATTTTAGAGTTCATCGGAAATGGTTCGGTAGTCAATATTTTTGGTTCTGTGACACAAGGTGAATCATCCATTATTTACGGAGACTTTGATGATGTGAAGAATAAGTTTTAAAAATGATCTATAGATACAAAAACCCCGAAACTTTAAAGTTTCGGGGTTTTCTTTTGAATAAGAATATATTTTAGTTGAGCAATTCAGCCACTTTAGCCTCTAAAGCAGGGCCTCTCAAATTTTTCGCGACTATAACACCATTTTCATCCAACAAAAAAGCTGCAGGGATAGCATTGACATTGTATAGTTTAGCAATGGCATCATTAAAATATGCAATATTCGATATATGGTGCCAAGTTAAATCATCATCCGCAATGGCCTTTTTCCAAGCGTCAGCTGTTTTATCCAATGAAACTCCAATAATATTCAATCCCTTATCGTGGTATTTCTCATAAACATTGACAATATTGGGATTCTCTGCACGACATGGTCTGCACCAAGCTGCCCAAAAATCTATTAAAGTGGCTTTGCCCAAAACATCATTCAAAGCAACAGTGTCTCCAGAAGGAGAAGGACCCGAAAAATTAGGGGCCTTAGCGCCGACTTCCGTGTTTTTCGCTTTTTCTTCCCTTTCTTTCTGGGCTTCAAGAGCTTTCATTATTTTTTCACCTGCTCTAGTCTCCTTGATTTCAGAAGACAGACCATTGTAAAGCTCCTGAACTTCTTCAATAGAAGATGTTTTGGTTACCAATGCCCTATCTATCAATATGGCCGAAATCAAGGCATTTGAATGTGTTTTAATGTAATCCTTTTCAAAATCCTGGTACTCCTCCAGTAAATCATCATACTCTTCTCGCAATGCATTGACCAAAACAGTGTCCCTACTGGCTCCTGCATTCTGCATATCATTTTGGATATTCGATGCTCTTTCTTGAGCGGCTTGGGATTTTTCCCTATAATCATCCAAAAACTCATTTTGCTCGGTGCCTTCAATTTTGGCAAAACCCAAACTATCTTTTTGCGCCGACATTTCAATTTCCCCATTCTCAATGACTACAGCAGTATATCCATTTAATTTATCAACAAAGACATAATGTATTTCTAGTGCATTGGAATTTCCGATAAATACAAATTTTCCTGTTTCGACTTTGGCCGTATCCACGTCGATGGTTCGTCCGTTTTCACTATTCTTTCTTAGAAAGACGTTGGTCCCATCAGCTATCTTACCTGTCAATGTACCAGTAAGGGTATAACTTTCAGGATTTGAGTTACATGAAATTAAAATTATGGAAGCAAGCAGAAATAAAAGGGTATTTTTCATTATTATTTTTTTAGATGCGCAAAGATAGTTATATATACCCATAAATAAAAAGCCCTTAACATTTGCATGAAAAGGACCTTTCTATCTTAAGAAATGATATGTATTTAAAATTGGTATCGGACGCCTAGGGCAATGTCAAAATCAAAATTATCTGAAAAACCATCATAACCAACAAGACCAAGTTCAGGCCTAAAATCTAATGAAAGTAATAATGGAATATCAAAATTATATTCAATGCCAATATTACCTGCAGCAAAAATGAATAAGCCGTCGTTGGCGTCAAAATCACCTATTCCGGAGTTAATATCTACATTTCCCAATCCTCCACCAGCACCATAGTACCAATTGAAATTACCATCCAATTGGTGTACCCATTGGTATATACCTGCCAATTTAAAGGCATCATAGTCGCGATGATCTCTCCATCCAAGGTCAATTTCAACACGATTGTATCTTGAGATTGATTTTTGATAGGAGATTTCAGCGCCAAAACCATCGCTATCACCCAATCGCAGACCTATTGCATGTTCGGATATTTCTTGTGACAAAACTGTGGATACGGATGCTAGGCATGCGAATAGCATAAGTGTTTTTAAAATTTTCATAGGATTTTAATTTAATAGTTTAAAATTAATAAATCTTAACAGGGCTCAAACAATAAAAACTTAAATTAGCGGCAAAAATTGTATCAGGTTGATTAAAAATTATCTAAAAGGTCTAGGCGTAAAATTGGAAGGTGAAATCCTTGTAGATAATTTAAGCACGGCCTTATATGCCACGGACGCCTCGGTATACCGTAAAATCCCCATTGCAGTAGCGTTTCCGAAGACTGTCAGCGATATTCAATTGCTGATCTCTTTCGCAACGAAGCACAAAATAGGTTTGATACCTAGAACGGCCGGTACCTCCTTGGCCGGTCAATGTGTTGGGGAAGGTATAGTTGTGGATGTTTCAAAGCACTTCACACAAATCTTAAAACTTGATAAAGAAAATAAACAGGTTGTTGTGCAGCCTGGGGTTATTCGGGATGAGTTAAATCAGTTTTTAGAACCCTATGGACTGTTCTTTGGTCCAAATACTTCTACGTCCAATCGATGCATGATAGGGGGGATGGTAGGCAATAACTCATCGGGAACCACCTCTATTCAGTATGGTGTGACCAGAGATAAGGTGATATCGATGAGGACAGTGCTCTCCGACGGTTCCGAAGTGGGATTTGAATCGATTTCAAAAGAAGAATTTCATCAAAAAGCAAAACTGGATTCACTTGAAGGCTTAATTTATAAAAGTATATATAATGAATTATCTAACAATGAAATAAGTGATGAAATTAATCGTGAATTTCCTAAACCGGAAATTCATAGAAGAAACACGGGTTATGCCGTGGATGAACTCTTGAAAAGCAATGTTTTTGGTGCCAAACACCAAGACTTTAATTTGTGCAAACTTTTAAGTGGGAGCGAAGGGACCCTCACATTTACCACTGAAATCACCTTACAGTTAGACGATATTCCACCAAGACATGCAGCTATGGTGGTCACGCATTATAAAACGCTCGAGGATTGTCTAGGTGACGTAGCTCCTGTTATGTCCCATGGTTTGCATTTGTGCGAAATGATGGATAAGGTGATTCTAGATTGTACAAAAAACAATAAGCACCAACTACAAAACCGCTTTTTTGTGGAAGGAGATCCGGCAGCGCTTTTAATGCTTGAGATCAAATCGGTTACCCAATCTGGCCTGGACAAGCAATTGAAAGAACTTCTGAAAACTATCGATACTTCAGGACTCAGTTATTCAAATCCGGTGCTGTACGGTCAGGATATAAACAAGGCTATTGAACTCCGCAAGGCTGGACTGGGCCTGTTGGGGAATATAGTTGGCGATATGAAGGCCGTGGCATGTATTGAAGATACCGCAGTGGCCCTAGAGGACCTAAAGGATTTTATTGGTGAATTCACCACCATAATGAAAGGTTATGAGCAGGAAGCGGTGTATTATGCCCATGCAGGCGCAGGGGAGCTTCATTTGCGGCCTATACTAAACTTGAAAAAATCGAAAGACCTAGATCTGTTCAGGGAGATAACAACAGATGTTGCCAAACTGACGAAAAAATACAAAGGCTCTTTTAGCGGTGAGCATGGCGACGGAATTGTGCGTGCCGAATTTATTCCCTTGATGATTGGAGATAGTAATTATGAGTTGTTACGACGAATTAAAACCTATTTTGATCCACTAAGTATATTTAATCCGGGCAAAATCGTAAATGCTTTTCCCATGGATGAATCCCTTCGTTACGAAGTAGATCGGGAAGAACCAGAAATAGCCACTTTAATGGACTTTTCGGACAGTGAGGGAATTCTAAAGGCAGCCGAGAAATGCAACGGTAGTGGAGACTGCCGTAAAACACATCATATGACGGGAGCTATGTGCCCGAGTTATCATGCCACCAAAAATGAAAAAGATACCACCCGAGGCAGGGCCAATGCCCTTAGAGAGTTTTTGACAACCGGAGAACAAGGCAACAAGTTCAATCAAAAAGAGCTAAAGGAAGTGTTCGACCTTTGTCTTAGTTGCAAGGCCTGCGCTAGCGAATGTCCCAGCAATGTAGATGTAGCTGCCCTGAAGGCAGAGTTTTTATTCCAATTTCAAGAAAGTAATGGGTATTCATTACGAAGTAGATTGTTTGCTTATAACACCAAATTGAACAGGTTGGGAAGTACCGTTCCAAGCTTGACCAATGCTATCTATAATTCGAAGATCTTAAGCGGAATGCTAAA
>JAGLKG010000077.1 GCA_023141835.1 Maribacter sp.
GTTGAACATTCTAAAAAAGTGATTCTATATATCGACGAATTCACTAAGTATATGGATGTTCATTTAGGGAAGGATGCCATCGAACTTCTTGTAGCATTGGGGTATGATGTTCAATTGTATTATGGTGAAAGCGGCCGTACTTATATCTCAAAAGGCTTTTTAAAGCAGGCTCAAAAGCTGGCAAAAAAGAATATTGAGAGACTAAAAGGCCATGCCAAAAAAAACATCCCTATTCTTGGCTTGGAACCATCTGCCATACTTACTTTCAGGGACGAATACAAGCGACTTACCAATGATAAAAAAGCCGTTGAGGCTATCGCCAACAACTCTTTTCTACTTGAGGAATTCCTGGCCGGTGAAGTTGAACGGGGAGCTGTCGAGGCCAATCGTTTTACCAAGGAGGCCAAGACTATTAAAATTCACAATCATTGTCATCAGAAATCACTTTCAGACCAAAAGGTGACTTTTGATATCCTTAATTTGCCATCTAACTATTCAGTTTCCATCATTAATTCGGGCTGTTGTGGTATGGCCGGTTCTTTTGGGTATGAAAAGGAACATTATGAGGTGAGCATGCAAATAGGTGAGCTGAAATTGTTTCCTGCAGTACGTAATACCGATGAAAATGTGATTATTGCTGCCAATGGTACAAGCTGTAGGCATCAAATTTTTGATGGTACGGGGAAAAAGGCACAACATCCGATTTCCATTCTTAAAAATGCTTTGATCGATTGATTTTTGTATATATGAATTAACATTTACCTTTGACGGGTAAAACTTAACCGCAATAGGATGGCAGGAAACACTTTCGGAAATCTTTTTAAACTGACTACTTTTGGAGAATCACATGGAGTTGCCATAGGTGGTGTTTTGGACGGATGTCCTCCAGGGTTGGAAATTGACCTAAAAGCCATTCAAAATGAATTGGATCGCCGAAAACCTGGGCAATCCGCTATTGTGACCCAAAGAAAGGAACCTGATACCGTAGAATTTTACTCGGGTATTTTTGAAGGTAAAACAACAGGGACACCTATAGGTTTTGCCATTCATAACACCAATCAGAAATCAGGGGATTACTCCCATATTAAGGACTCCTATAGACCTTCGCATGCCGATTACGTGTACGATCAGAAATATGGTTTTAGGGATTACAAAGGTGGTGGACGAAGTTCGGCTAGAGAAACGGCAAGCAGGGTAGTAGCTGGAGCCATTGCCAAACAGTTTTTATCCGGTTTAAAGATAAACGCATTTGTCTCCCAGGTTGGAAATCTAAAGCTTGAAAAGGATTATAGCACATTGGATTTATCGTTGACCGAGTCAAACCCTGTTCGTTGTCCCGATCCTGCCATGGCTTCAAAAATGGAAGAATACATAAAGGAGGTTCGCAAAGAAGGGGATACCATTGGCGGGATTATCACTTGTGTGATCCAAAATGTTCCCATAGGCCTAGGAGAACCCGTTTTTGATAAACTGCATGCCGAATTGGGTAAGGCCATGCTTTCGAT
>JAGLKG010000078.1 GCA_023141835.1 Maribacter sp.
ACCGTTAGCCTTCATTATGACCAACCACTAAACAATGATAAAATTCTTTAGAAAAATTAGACAAAAAATGCTGAATGAAAACAAGTTTAGCAAATACCTACTTTATGCTATCGGAGAAATAGTATTGGTAGTTATTGGGATATTGATTGCACTGTCAATCAATACTTGGAGCCAGAACATCGCCAATGAAAAAAAGGTGAAAATCATTCTTGAAAACCTTCATGAAGAATTTGTTTTGCACAAAGAAAAACTTGCTCGAGCTTTTCCAGACTATTCCATTGGCATCAATGCTAGTATCAAATTAGTTAATCTCTGTGGGCAAGAATCTATTACTTTAACGGCGGTTCAAATTGACACTATACTAAGTCAAACATCCAAAGGGGCTCCTTTTATCCCTGCTCAACCTATATTAGATGAACTGCTAAATACTGGAAATCTACATCTAATTCGAAATAAAAGATTAAAACAATACTTATTTGAATGGGAATCAAGAAAAAAATATTTTCAGTTAGTCTATAGCGCGTACTGGGAATTTGATTCTGACAAATTAGAACCATACCTTAACAAGCATTGGTCTTGGAAAAATCTGGAAATAGCAAGTGGCAGTACTCACTGGAAAGATAGAAGCAAATTAACAATCGACATAAATAAAGTGTTGCATGATATAGAATTTGAAAACTTGTTTGTTAACAACCGATTCCATTTAGTAAGACTCCAAAATGCACTTAAAGAAATTGATCAATTAATTACTTCAATAATAAAGGAAACAGAAATTAATTAATATAGGAATCCCATGAATTTAGTAAGAATCAAATATAAGCCGTGTATAAAACATAGCTAGTAAGTGCTAAACTGAATGGTTAGTCCTTAAAATACAAAGACCCTTCAAGAGGCAGGCACAGAATCCACAAGATACGGCCGTTCCCCAGCCCTCTTGACAAACTATCGATTGAAACCAACCCAAATAATATCAGTCAGGTTTTCAAACGATAGTAAAAGGGTTTTGCTATATTTCGTTAAAAATCATGCCAACGCCCCAACTCGCACCCTGCTATCGCAGAGGTCGTGTTTTGCAGGTCGGCATAGGCAACTTAAACAAAAACATGCCTCAAAAATTAAAAACATATTTTAATTGGAGTTCCGGAAAAGATGCTTCATTAGCATTATATTACCTCCAAAGGGAAAAGAAGTATCATGTAGATAGGTTGCTTACTTCTATAAATACACATCATGACCGAGTGTCAATGCATGGACTTCGCCGAGAATTACTTGAGAAACAGATCAAGTCAATTGGACTTCCCTTAACTACTATAGAATTACCGGAAAAACCAACCATGGAAGATTATAACCATATAATGAACGGTACGATCATTGCGTTGAAATCCAAAGGATATACCAATTGCGGATTTGGCGATATTTTTTTAGAGGATCTTCGAACCTATAGAGAGGAGCAATTAATACCACATGGCATTGCATGTCACTTTCCACTTTGGAAAAGAGACACTAAAGAGATAATCTCTGAATTTATAGAACTTGGTTTCAAAGCAATAGTAATCTGTGTTAAATCCGAATTGTTGGATGCAACGTTCGTTGGAAGAGAAATCGATGAAAATTTCATTCATGACCTGCCACCTAAGGTTGACCCTTGTGGTGAAAACGGTGAATTTCATACGTTTTGTTATGATGGGCCCATTTTTACGAATCCAATAAAATTTGATATTGGCGAGAAAGTGTATAGAGAATACAAAACTCCAAAAAGAGATTCTCAGCAGCAAGGTAAGGACACATTGGGTTTCTGGTTTTGTGACTTAATATCCAATGAAAAATAGTAAACAGATGACAAAACCCAAACCGCATTAAAATAAACCTTAGAGGCTATCAAAATATAAACAGATAAGGCATAGTAATATACGTACTCTTGATGCCAAAAGGGAGTGGAAAGCCTTATATAGGGACATTCATAAATGATAATTTTGGTATGAATTTCGTCAGAGTCAAAGATTTGGCCAAAAAAGTTAAAAGAAGACGGGAAATCGACAATGACCGTTACTTAAAGAAAGTGTTTGAACCATTGAACCTGAAATACGGGAGGAGTTGAGACAAACCAACAAAATAGTTTTCGAATCTACGGGTTAGACCGACTACTTTGACAAAATGTTTAGAAATTTAAAAAAAGGTTTTGGCGTAATCCTTATCAAGATTTTGGTAGATAAAAAAATTGGTTTACAAAGGGTCAAAACCAGAAATTAATCCATTCAAATGAGCTAAGAAAAACCGACTTTTATTACGTGAAACCGATAGCGACATACGAAGTAGTTTATGTTCATACAAAGATAAATCATCGAAATAATTTTGTCCTAAATTTAAAAACCAGTAGCTTTTGAATCCGATTGTACATTCATAATCTGTGGGAATTCCTAGTTTTAGTAATCAAAAAGTATACATGACTCTTAAAATCAGCTTACAAAATCCTTTTAATACGACCCTAATAAAGTATTGGGGAGGTATACTTTGCATAATCTTGCTTTCTCAGGGCTGTGGAGATGCTACAAGTGAAATTGGGAATATGGCTATTGCTGATAAAATTGATTATAATTTTCATGTGCGACCCATTCTTTCTGATAAATGCTTTTTTTGTCACGGGCCCGATGCCAACAAAAGAGAGTCTGATTTAAGACTGGATACTGAAGAAGGACTTTATGCCCTACTCCAGGATAACAAAACACAGCATGCCATTGTCAGTGGAGCCCCAGAAAGTTCTGAAGTTTATCGGCGAATAACCACAGAAGATATCTCGGAAATCATGCCCCCTCCCGAATCAAACCTTTCGCTTAGCGAACGTGAGATTCAAATCATTGAAAAATGGATCCAGCAAGGTGCAGAATACAAGCCCCATTGGGCGTATGTTCCTCCAGAGAAAAAGGAACTCCCTAAGGTTAAGGATGAATCCTGGCCGAAAAACGAGATCGATTATTTCGTCTTGGCCAAACAGGAAGAGGTCAATCTTTCTCCCAATCAACAGGCGGACAAAGAGCGCCTGTTAAAAAGAGTCTCCTTTGATCTTACAGGCCTTCCCCCTTCGATTGGTCTTCAAGAGGAATTTAGTAACGATGCATCTTCCGATGCCTATGAAAAAATGGTCGATACGTTATTGGCCGATAAGCACTATGGTGAAAAAATGGCTGTTCATTGGTTGGACGTTGCCCGTTATGCGGACTCCCATGGATATCAAGATGACGGTCTAAGAACCATGTGGCCCTGGCGCGATTGGGTAATCCATGCTTTCAACCAAAATTATCCGTATGATAAATTTATTACGTGGCAACTCGCAGGTGATCTGACTTCCGACAAAGGTATGGAGTCTTTGTTGGCTACTGGCTTTAATAGAAATCATAAAATCACCCAGGAAGGTGGTGTCATCGATGAAGAATATAGAATTGAATATGTGACTGATCGTACCAATACATTTGGAAAAGCTTTTTTAGGTTTGACCATGGAATGTGCCAAATGTCATGATCACAAATACGATCCTATAAGTCAAAAAGATTACTATAGTCTTTTTGCCTTCTTTGACAAGGTACCCGAAAAAGGTTTGGTAGGTACCATTGATGCCTCATTTGCCGACCCGCCTAAAATGACCATTACCGATAAAGATATTAAAAATGTGCTGCATTTTATCAATAAAAGGGATACCACTGCGGTAGAGGTCATGGTGATGAAGGATTCTACTGGTATCAGGGAAACCCACATTTTGAACCGGGGGAACTATGATGAGAAAACGGACGTTGTTAGTTTTTCCACTCCTGAAAAAATTCTACCTTTTGATTCAATCCAAAACAAGAAAAATAGACTTGGACTGGCCAATTGGCTGTTAAAAGATGAACATCCCCTTACTTCCAGGGTATTTGTAAACCGAATTTGGCAGGAGATTTTTGGAAAGGGCATTGTAAAGACTTCAGGGGACTTTGGCATGCAGGGAAATTTGCCAACACATCCAGAGTTATTGGATTGGTTGGCCGTCGATTTCAGGGAAAATGGTTGGGACATTAAACGTTTGGTAAAACAAATTGTTATGTCAGCCACCTATCAACAATCTGCCGTACAATTGAAAAAGAAGGTGCAAAAAGATCCAGAGAACCTATATTTTTCTAGAATGAGCAGAACGCGATTGGGTGCTGAGGCCATACGGGATATGGCACTTTCCAGTAGTTCGTTATTGAACCGGGAAATTGGTGGGCCTAGCGTTAAACCTTATCAGCCGGATGGCATATGGGAAGCTTCTACTTCGGGAAGAGGGCTGCTAAAATCCTATATTCAAGATCATGGTGACGACTTATATCGCAGGGGTATGTATACATTTATCAAACGTACTGTACCGCCACCTAAAATGTTAATGTTCGATGCCTCATCCAGAGATCAATGCGAAGTGCGAAGGCTTTCTACCAGTACCCCATTACAGTCATTGGCCATGTTGAACGACCCTACTATATTGGAAGCGTCAAGGG
Source organism: Maribacter sp. (assembly GCA_023141835.1). GTDB lineage: Bacteria > Bacteroidota > Bacteroidia > Flavobacteriales > Flavobacteriaceae > Maribacter_A. The sequence goes on from JAGLKG010000078.1 coordinate 4,506, forward strand.
TCTTGGCAGAAAATCTCCTGCAAGAAGATGTTCCTTTATCAGATAGCATTGAAAAGGCCTTTCGCCTCATTGTATGCCGTAAACCAAGGGAGGCCGAAAAGAAACTGTTACTGGATTATTTTAATGAAGAGCTTCAATTTTACAAACAGGAACCTGAAAGAGGAAAAGCATTTATTTCCGTGGGGGAATTTCCCAAAGCAACCATTGAGGACAAGTCGAAGTTGGCAGCATTTATGCAGATTGTACACACGATGTACAACATGGAAGAAACAATTATTAAGAGTTAATAAATTAGTATGAGCAATCCGTTTTTTGAACATAAACTCAACATCAACAGAAGGCATTTTCTGGGTAAGCTGGGGCTAGGCGTAGGAGGTGCCGCTTTAGGTACGCTTATGGTCCCCGAACTTTTTAAGAATTCGATGGGTGGTGAAGGCATGCCATTGGGCTTAAAACACTATGCTTCCAAAGCCAAACGAATTATATATTTGTTCCAAAATGGTGCCCCTTCCCAACTGGAGAGCTTTGATTACAAGCCCCTTCTGAATAAAATGTTTGGTCAGGATCTTCCTGAATCCATTCGTCAAGGGCAGCGTCTTACGGGAATGACCGCCAATCAGGAAAAATTTCCATTGGTAGGATCCCATTTTGGTTTTAAACAATATGGTAAATCACAGACTTGGGTAAGTGACTTGTTTCCAAACATTGCAAAAATTACCGATGATATCTGCATGATAAAATCCGTTCATACTGAGGCTATTAATCACGACCCGGCCCTGACCTTTATGCAGACCGGGGCACAACAGGGCAATAGACCGAGTATGGGCGCTTGGATGAGTTATGGGTTGGGTAGTGAAAACAAAAACCTCCCTGCCTACTGTGTGCTTTTGTCCAGAGGAAAAGGGAACGGACAAGGAGTATATTCTAAATTATGGTCCAATGGTTTCTTGGACAGTACTCATCAAGGCGTGCAATTCAGTTCTGGCGAAGATCCCATTTTATACCTCAATAATCCCAAAGGCATTGATGGTGCTAATCGTAGAAAGATGCTCGACCATTTAGCAGAGCTTAATGAAATGGGATATGATGAATTTTCAGATGCCGGTATACAAGCAAAAATAAAACAATATGAGATGGCCTACCGCATGCAGACCGCTGTACCAGAAGTTACTGATTTTAGTAAGGAGCCTGATCATATCGTAAAACTATATGGATCAGATTGCATGATTCCAGGAACTTATGCCGCCAATTGTCTTATGGCTAGGAAATTATCGGAATCGGGGGTTCGCTTTGTTCAATTATACCATCAAGGATGGGATCAACACGGCAATCTGGCCAATGAGATGTCAGGTCAGGCAAAGGATGTGGACCAGGCTTCAGCAGCTCTGATTACCGACCTTAAGCAACGAGGTCTTTTGGATGAAACCCTGGTCATCTGGGGTGGAGAATTTGGGCGTACAAACTATTGTCAAGGCAAATTAACCGAAAAGAGTTATGGTAGGGACCACCATCCAAAAGCGTATAGTATATGGATGGCAGGTGGAGGTATCAAAGCAGGTACCAGTTTTGGGGAGACCGATGAATTTGGTTATAATATTGTCCAGGACCCTGTACACGTGCACGATTTACAGGCTACCATTATGCACTTAATGGGATTGGATCATGAAAAACTGACGTATAAATATTTAGGACGTCGTTTTAGGTTGACAGATATTTCGGGTCATGTAGTAAAGGGGATATTAGCATAGTATGGTACGATTAAAGAAAATTGTTTCGAGCAGCATATTCCTAATACTGTTTCTACTTACTTTTTTATTGATATTTGAGCAATACGTAGAAATTCCACTTTGGTTACAACCTATTGGACGGATGCATCCCCTTATATTGCATTTTCCTATTGCACTCATTATTTTATTGTTCTTATTGGATGTCTTTCAATCGCATATTGAGGAGAATTCATATATAAAAATACGCATCTTTTTACTATACTTTACCGGACTTACCACGGCCCTATCCGCTTTAATGGGATTTTTTCTATCCTTGGAAGGTGGTTATGGTCTTGAATTAATGGAACGACACAAGTGGCTGGGAGTAGCCCTGTGTTATGTGATATATGCCCTTATATTGAGCTATAAGTATGGTAGTAGCATCTACCGGATATTTCTTTATTCCAGTATGGTCCTAGTTGTTTTATCAGGTCATATGGGAGCGGG
>JAGLKG010000079.1 GCA_023141835.1 Maribacter sp.
TTAGAGCCTGTTTAAATTTCAAAAACTAAATTTAAACAGGCTCTAAGTATACGAGATGAACCTTAAGCTTTTCAATTAAAATAGGAGGGCTCCATGAGTGCTATTGAATCACAAATCAAAAGTTTTCCGACATGTCAAAATAGAAATACCCCCAGACCCAAACCTTAAATACATGGACGCGTTTAGATTAGGAAAGAGGGCATTCCTGAAAATGAGATTTATGAAATCTCAACTATTTTTGGTTTTTGTTTTTCAATTACTTCCATTTTATCCACTTTAAAACTAAGTATGCCATCCTTGTATTTAGCGCTAATTTCTTCTTCTTTTACATTATCAGGTAATTGCAAGGATCTTCCAAAAGAACTATAGCTAAATTCTTTGCGCGTATAATTTTCTTCGTTTTCTTCTTCAGAGGTGGATTTTTCTGCTGTAATATTAAGACAGCCATCATCAATGGTAACTTCAAAATCTTTTTTAGCGAACCCTGGTGCGGCCAATTCAATTTCGAAATTAGTATCGTTCTCTTTTATATTTAGGGCGGGTTCCCCTTTTCTGCCATTCCAAAAACTATCGTTTGATAGTCCCTGGTTCCAAAATCGGTTATCAAAAAAATCCTCCATATCAAAAAAATCAGAGGTGATCAGATTTCCAAAAGGTCTTCTTTTTTTAAATTTTACTAGTGTCATGATATATATATATTTTAGGTTAAACATTCATTTGAGTACGAAAATAGAATCCTATAATTTGTTTTGAAATGATGTAGATCAGTCCGGTGATTTTGGAGATTATTTTGACATTTTAATTTGGTATTCGTCACAACTGATATGTATCATTTTCATAGTTTTTAAATGGTATTAGATTTAGATTTTCGAGAATAAGAATTTAAATGATAATTGTAAAATCCAAAACCATGCTAATTAAACAACTAAATAAGTATAAAGAAGAGGGCGATTTTGAAGATTTTTATAGGAGAATATCATCGTTTATCCTTGATTTAAAAAAATATATGACAAGAAGTATTGATGCTGCAGAGGCACAAGGCTTGATTGACAGGGGGTTTTATAGCGCTGAAGGTATGCTGGATGAGATTTATATGGATTTTTTCAAGGATTTTACCAACCATATTAATCTGGGAAAACTACAAATAATATTATTTGCCAAGGCTGTTCGAAAAATCGAGGAAAAAAAGATAATGGAACAGGAAACCCCAGAATACTTGAGTACCGAAAAATTATTGGAGCTGGAGTTAAAGGCATTGGAAGAGAAATTCACCGCTCAAGCGGATGGTGATTTAATTCTCTATTCTGAATTAGATGATATTTCCCATAAACAGAAAAATGAGATACCATTCAATGTTATTTTAGACGAAACCTTGGAAAGGCAATTGACTAAAAAATTGGATTTGGGAGATGTTTTACTACCCTCATTGGAGAAGAGAACAATTTTTGGTGCTCTTTACTATAATATAGCTCCAAGGAGTAAGTCGGTTTTGGAACTTTATGCCTTTGGGAATCGGAGCATTAAAGAAATATCAGAAATTCTGGAAGTGCCTCAGAATATTATTCAAGGTATTTTAGCTGGTTTAAAGGAACGGTTTGGGCTGCTCTAAGCCAATTTTGAGTTAGCGATTGGCTTAGAGAAAATACGCATGCGTTTTAAAATGCTACACAACCAGCAAATTATTCTAATCACTTGCACAAATAAAACTGTTTTCCAGGGTTGGTTTTTCAGGTCTCCGTATACTATTACTTACACTTTGTCTGATTTTATTGTACCAATTACCCATATTTCAATAGAGGCGGCAACCGCCAAACATAGAAATAAGAATATTTCTATTTCCAAGATCCAAATTTTAGAAGGTAAAACTCCGGCTTTTGATAAAATATAGGAGATCAATACTATAAAGGTTACGATTGGCATTAGTCGAGATGGTTTTTTTGAACTAAGTAAACCAATAAGAATCATGGGTCCCATCATAGCGGTTCCACTAAAACTGGTTCGTGCCAATAGCACCAGATGATCTGAACTGATAATAGAGAAAATCAGGGCTAACGCCGCAAAAACCACGATGAATATACGGGTAATTAGAAGGGCCTTTTTGTCTTCCAAAGCCAATAATGACCTTAGTTCACTACCCAATGCAAATATTTGAGAGTCAGAAGTTGATATAGCTGCTGCTATCAAACCAATTAATCCCATGGCAGCAATTGCGGGCAGCTGGTCATATAAAAGCACATGCCCAATAAATTCTTGGGTTGAGGCATTAGGGTACATTACAGCGCCATACATACCCATAAACATGGTTGGAAGAACGACCAATGTGGCGACTATCCCCAATCCTACGGCCATCTTATTCAATGCCTTACTACTTTTCATGATAATAACCCGAGTGGAAATTTGCGGTTGGGTAAATGGTAGAAATATTATTGCTATGGCTGAAATGATTAAAAATTGGGGAGTAAAGAGCCCTTTGGGACCTGGGACAGAGAGCAATTCGCTTTCTATGGATTGCACCTTATCAAACATGGATTCAATGCTTCCAAAATGATCTATACAATTCCAACCAATGACCCATATGGTTACAAAAAGAAGAATTCCTTGTAAGGTGTCATTGTACATAATGGCCCGTAACCCTCCAGTTTCACTATAAATAACCATAATCGCCACTATTATAAGACTCCAACTCCAAACGGGAATAGCTTCCGGAAATGCGGCATTCAGAAATATGGAAATACCACTGATCTGTACTGAAATATAGGGAATCAGAAAAATAACAGCACCCCCAAATGCCACATAACCGGCTAATCGTGAACCGTAGGTATTAACCATTAAACCAGACATTCCTTTAAAATCCAACTTCCGTGCTTTTCTGCGCAGTATTGATCCTATCCGTATTAAGGCATAAACCATCATGGCGTCAGAAACACCAAGGAATATCCAAGCTCCAATGCCATGGGTTCTAAAAAAATCAGGCATGCCTACCACTGTAAATGCACTGAATAGGGTAGCTGCCGTAGTAAATAATCCGATGACGAAACCTATGTTTCCGCCTGCCAATAAATAACTCTTGGTTGTTTTTTCTTTCAGTCGTGTCTTTCGTACAAGAAATATCAATACGGTCAAATAAACAGTTCCCGCAATAATAAAATTAGTCAGCATTGTTGTCTTCTTTATTGATTAATGAAACGAGATAAGTAAGAACAACAAATAAGATACTTACTACTATTCCCATCCACATGGTATAGGGAATTCCCCAGAGAAACGGATGGCTCTTTTGCTCTGGAGTGACCAAAGGCGTAAACGTGGCGATAAAGCAAAGAATCGCCAATAGATCTAAAATTCGTATTATTTTTTTCTTTCTTTTCTTCATGGTTTCATTTTATAATCGAGGCACGGATAAACCTCCATCTACTACAATTACTTGACCTGTAGAGTAGGGTAGGGCTCCAGTTACCAAGGCGGCGACCGCTTTGCCAACATCTTCGGGCTGCCCCAATCTGGATTGTATGTTCAATCCGTTTTCAATTAGTTTTTGATATTTATCAAGAACCTTTGATGTCATATCGGTTTCTATGATTCCCGGTCTTATTTCATAAACAGGGATGTTATATTCGCCAAGCCTAACAGCAAATAACCTGCTCATCATGCCCATACCTGCCTTTGAAATGCAATATTCTGCTCTATTGATCGAGGCCATGGTCGCACTGACCGAAGAGATATTAATGATACAGCAATTGGTTTGGGTATCCGATGCACTTTCAATCATGTGCTGGGCTATTTTTTGGGTAAGAAAAAAAGGCCCTTGCAAATTGATATCCATAACCCTTCTATAGCTATCTTCAGTACATTCAAGTATATCGTTGCGTTGCAGAGGGCCAACACCTGCATTATTGACCAAAACATGAAGCTGACCAAAGGCTTCAAGCGTGGTCCGTAGGATGATATCCCTTTCTGTAGCTGATGATATATCACCTTGGCAATACACTACGGTCGACCCCAAACTGGCAAGTTCTTCGATTATTGGAGCCACCTCGGCCAGATCTCTTCTTCCATTGATGGCCAGATTACATCCGATTTTGGCCAGGGCCTTGGCAATTCCAAGTCCAATGCCCCGTGTTCCCCCGGTAATCAAAACATTCTTAGTCATAACCTATATTTTTTCTTGAATTCTTTGAGTTGGGCCGCTTCTGGTTTTTGCTTATAAAATGGGTCCAATGGAAAGCAACCCGAGATCAAGCCCATTCTAGGCGCTGAAGTACAGTCTGAAAAGGTTCTACAAATCTTCTTTCTAGTCAATGGGCGTCCTTGCAGTATATCATCTGGCATATCCGGATAACTGAGCACCATTCTACCAAGACCTATAAAATCGGCCATTTGATCATCTAAGACTTTTTCGGCAACATTGGGAAGCCATTCTTGGAGATATGAATAGGCCGAACCTACTATGGCGAGATTGGGAAATTTTTCTTTGATCTCATGGGTAATTTTCACCTGTCGGGCCACACCAATAAGAGGATCTTCTGGAGGTAGATACCCATCGGAGGGAGGAAAGAGAGCGGGTCTTTGAATATGGGGTACATAATACGGACTCCCCGCGGTAATGCAGACCAATTCAATACCCAGCTCTTCCATATGCTGTAACATTTTAAAAACTTCGGTAAGGTCTATACCTGTACCTTGACCATCTCCTCCAAAGGCTTCTGTATAAGGATGGTCTAAGGCCTCTGGAACACCCTGGTTTTCGTTTCCTTTGGTAAAGGGAATCCAGTCAAAGGCACTTAGACGTACGGCCACGGGGATATTACTGGTTGCCTTAATGCCCCCAACAATCGATGTTAAAAAACGCATCCGATTCTCTAACGATCCTCCATATTTCCCCTTGCGATCAAATGCACTAAGAAATTCATGGCCTAAATACCCGTGACAATGCTTTATATCCACAAATTGAAAACCAGCTTCTTTGGCAAGTGCTGCCCCTTCTATGAAATCTCCTACCAATTGATCAATTTCAGCATCGGTCATTACCTTATGGTCTTCGGCCACATTGAATTTCTTATCCAATATAGAATGCTTATATAAGGTTTTAGGTTTTCTTAGACGATCCTCATCGGGAATGGCGAAACGGCCAGCATCGGTAAGCTGTAATCCGATCAATAGATCCTTTGAAGACCCAAATTTATGTTCATGGTCCGAAACCATACCCTGATATAAACGCTTAAAGGCATCTAAATTACTCCTGTTGATAATAAGTTGGTTGGGATTGGCCCTTCCGTCGGGACGAACGGCCACAGCTTCACATCCCCACAATAACTTAGCGCCACTTATGGCGAAATTATGCCATCTTTTCTGGGTCAATTCAGTGGGTAAACCTTCTGTGGTGCCATCCCATCCTTCCATGGGAAGAATACAAAATCGATTGCCAATGGTTTGGCCCGACTTTAATTTGTAGGGTTGCCCCATGGCAGATTGTTCAGGGGAGTCTAGTTCTTTTTTAAAGGGTAGTTTCACCTTAATTTCGGATACGTAATCAAGAAAATCCCCAACAGAATTTAATTGGGCAATTCGTGTAAATTTTGGTTTAGTTTTGGCCATTTAAAGGGAAATATTTTTAAAGAATGTATAATAGGATTTCCCCTCAATGATCCGTTGCACATAAAGGGCAAGTTCGCGCGCGTGGTAATCACCCCACATACAGGCCTCCCCACTCGGAATCTTGCTGCCATCCGGAATATGGTCCCAACCATTTGGGCGATGATAGATGGAATGTAATATCAATCCCTGATGATCCGAACGGGTACTTAAGTAGGGGTTGTCGAATAAATGATTTGTTAAAGTGAGTCCGGCAGCCCAATATTTATCAGCGTCGGCTGCCTTTTTTATTTTTAGGTAGTTCCCTAATCGTAGCAAGGCCTGTGCTCCCATCGCTGCAGCTGAACTATCTATAGGTTCCCAATCATTGAAAGGATCGGAGTTTTTCTTGCGCCAATCAGAAAGGTGAACCAAACCTGGTGCTCCGGTATCCCAGTACGGAATTCCATCGAGTGCGCTATTTTCCAAATAAAAATCACAAGTGGCTTTGGCAGCCTTTAGAAAGGTAGTTTCCAAATAGTCCTTACCTCCTAAATCTTCCAATTCGGGAACATCACTTAAGGTGTCCAAGAACTCCAGTTGTTCTGCGAACCCCAACATAGCCCAACTTAGGCCACGGGTCCAGGTAGAGAACCCGCTATAACCTTGTTGTGTTGAAGGGGAACGAAAATTGCCATCATTAACATTAAAAATAGCTTCATGTGCGGTTCGTCCCCAAAGGTCATACGTATCGCGTCCTTCCCCATAGTATACAGAATATTTGGCTGTGGCCAAAGCATGCTGATAAGCTCGTTTCAATAAACTTATTTTAGCATCGTTTTCTCCAGAGGAATAATGTTCTAGCAGATGACCAGCGACCAAGATACGTATGGTACGTATGGTATCAACGAATAAAGAGTGTGGTCCATTAAATGAATAGATAAAGCCGCCCTCAGGAATGGATGTCCATCGCTGGGCCTGCACGGAAGCGGACATTTTCAGGGCCAAAATGCAATACTCTTTGGCCCACGCATCATGGGGAATTTTTCCCTCACCCAAAAGGCGGAGTAAATTACCATAGGTGCTTAAATTATTAAAACCGTGGTCATGGACCCCAAAATGGCTGACATGTGTAGCCATATTTGCCTTGATATGTTGAATGGCCAAGTCTAAAAAATAGGAATCACCGGTCGCATCAAATTGCAATAGTTCAGAGCCATATTGAAAACCTTGCGTCCAATCTGTCCAACTTCTTGGTTCATAAGTACCTTTAACAGTGACTACAGGAGAGCCGGAAACTCCCTGAAATTGAGAGGCCATACTCTTGATTTTATCTCCCGATAAGGACCATAGTTGATTTATTTTGCCCGTTAAGTCTTCAGGAGCAAGATTAAAGTCTATTAGCATAGTTTATATGGAATGATTTGTATAGTATATATTTAATGTATGCATAATCTGAAATACTGCCTTTGATATGTTGACTCAAATGCTTTATTACGAAAGATTGCAGTCACGTTTAGTAAACAGCTGGTTTGAAAGGCCTATAATACATATGTGTTTTCGCACAAATAGTATTGCAACCCTTTGATACATCCAAATCTAACGAAAAAACCACTGGATAAGGTCAACTATTAAAAATATCCAATCTTTTTGGGTTAATTTTTAACGATTCCATTTTTTTTCGCAAAAAAAACAAATATTTAACTTTTCCTTATAATTAATTTATATATTCGTTAACGTTAACGAAAACTTTGTGTACGTTAACGCTATTTAAGGTTCTTACAAACGACCAAATTTAAAAGTTAAACTAACTTAAACATGAAAACTACATGAAAAAATTATGTATTGAAAAACTGAGACCAAAAGCAAGAAGCTTTTTGCTATTTGTTCTGCTGGGTGTAATGGGCGCAACTTCCATTTATGCGAGTAGTACATTAGAGATGGTCAACGATTTAAACGATGAGTTGCAGTCTACGGTTACAGGTGTTGTGACTGATGAGAATGGCTTGCCATTACCGGGAGCTAGTGTTGTTGTTAAAGGAACCACAACCGGGGCCGTGACTGATTTTGATGGGAATTATTCCATCGATGCAGCCTCTGATGGAGTCCTACACTTCAGTTATGTGGGTTACAGTACACAAGAGATTGCCATTAATGGTAGGTCTACTGTAAACGCAAGTATGGAAGTCGATGCCAGTCAGCTCGACGAAGTGGTAGTAGTTGGTTATGGTACCCAAAAGAAAGGGGAGGTAACAGGTTCTATTGCTACCATCGGTGCCGCAGCTATCGAAAAGATAGCTACATCCAGTAGTATCGATGCCATAAAAGGGCAGGTAGCTGGTGTTGATATCCAGGCCAACGGAGGTCGACCTGGTGAAAATTCCACCGTACGTATTCGTGGTCGACGATCCATTACGGCATCCAATGATCCTTTATATGTTATTGATGGTATTCCACAAATAAGTGGAACTGCCTCTGTAGCAGATATCAACCCTCAAGATATCGAATCCATGAACATACTTAAAGATGCGGCAGCAACGGCTATTTATGGTTCTAGGGGTTCTAACGGTGTTATTTTGATCACTACCAAAAGAGGGCGCTCTGGCGATACCAAGGTATCCTATAGTTCTCACTACGGTGTTACTTCGGCGACTCGATTAGTGGATATGATGGACGGTGAGCAATTTGCGGGCCTAAAGCGCGAATCAAGAAGAAGAGGGGCCACAGAAGCCGATCCCGATTGGAGCGGTACACTTCCAGGGGATGACATCGTTTTTGATGATCCCATTGAATTGGAATCTTTGGCATTGGGTCGTTCAACGGATTATTTGGATCTGGTACTGAACGATGGTTGGCAGACCAATCACCAAGTCAGTGTGAGTGGTGGTTCTGAAAAAACGAATTTTAATACCTCGGTGGGTTACTTTAATGAACAAGGTATTATCAGTAATATGGATTATGAACGTTTTACGGGGAGATTAAACCTCGACCATAAAATCAACGACATCTTTAAAATAGGATTGTCCTTCACGGTTTCACATTCCATTCAAAACTTTGGTTCCAATGCGGTTATGGGCGAATCATTGGCCAACAACCCATTAGGCGTACCATTTGATGCTGATGGAGTCCCCATCTTTTTACCGACCAATGATGGTATTCGTACCAATCCTTTAAGTGAACTGGTAGAAAATGCCTTTAATGATGAGCGAAAGGTCACACGTGTTTTTGCCCCTGTTTATCTGGATATCAATATTATGCCCGGATTAAAATGGACTACCAACTTCGGACCCGACATTCGGTATTATAGAAGAGGTGAGTTCAGAGGTAGTTTAACCAATGACAATAGGGGAGGCCCTGGTGATGCGGAAATTGAACATGTACAAAACTTTGGTTATACCCTCGAAAACATATTGAATTACAATAAAACAATAAATGACAAGCACGATATTGGAGTGACCTTGCTACAAAGTATTCAAAGTTCAAGGGAAGAGCGGTCCAAATCAGAGGTGTCCAACCTCCCTTACGAAGAACAACAATTTTATAATTTGGGTACAGCCTCAACAAAAGGGCCTATTACCTCTAGATTGGAAGAGTCAACTTTGGCCTCTTTTATGGGACGATTAAATTATGCTTTTGATGGTAAGTATCTATTTCAGGCTTCTTTACGAGCGGATGGTTCTTCTCGATTGGCAGAAGGTTCACAGTGGGACTATTTCCCAGGTATTTCAGCAGGTTGGAGGGTTTCTGAAGAGGACTTTATGCTAAATTCGAACTTTGTATCTGATTTAAAATTAAGACTCTCTTATGGTGCAGTGGGTAACCAGGCAATAGACCCATATAGCACTCAAGGTGCATTGGGTTCCTCTGACTATGCTTTCGGCGAAGATTCGGCCCTTGGGTTTTATCTACGGGACATACCCAACGATGCCTTAAAATGGGAAGTTACCAAAACTATTGATTTTGGTTTTGACTACGGAATTCTAAACAATAGAATAACCGGTACATTCGATTATTTTGCTTCAAAAACAAGTGACCTACTTTTAAATGCAAGTATTCCACCATCATCAGGATATCAAGCCGCATTATTAAACGTTGGAGACACGGAGACAAAAGGTGTTGAATTCAGTATCAATGGTGATGTTGTGCGAAACCCGGAAGGTTTTAATTGGAATGTTGCTTTTAACATTGCCAGTTATAAGGAGGAAATTGTTGAAGTTAATATAATAGATGAGAATGGTAATCCCGCTGACGACGTTGGTAATCGATGGTTTATCGGGGAGCCTTTGCAGGTATATTATGACTATGAGAAAATTGGGATTTATCAGACGTCCGAAGCGGCTTTAGCGGCAAGTGCGGAGAGTAAAGTACCAGGTGAGATCAAGTTGAAAGATCAAAATGGCGATGGTGTTATTACAGATGATGATCGAATTATTTTGGGAACCGATACTCCAGATTATTATGGAGGTATCACCAATACCTTTAACTACAAAAATTGGGATTTGAGTTTCTTCTTTTATTTTAAGCAGGGCCAAATGATACGGTCTCGTTTTCATGATAGTAACAATGCGCTCTTTGGTCGCTACAACAATTTAGATGTAGATTATTGGACCCCTGATAATCCTACTAACGCGTCACCTCGGCCTAACGAGAATCAGGAAAGACCTCGAAATGGGTCTACTTTATCCTATTTTGATGGTAGCTATCTTAAACTTAGAAACTTGCAACTGGGCTATAACCTTCCTAGTTCTATAACCGATAAGCTTAAAGTTTCTAGTATGAGGTTGTATGTGGCTGGTCAAAATCTATGGTTTATTTCGGACTATGAAACTTTTGATCCAGAAGTATCAGAAGAAGATGATGATGGAGGCAACGGCGTATCAAGTAGCACGGTACCTAGCAATAAGATGTTCTCTGTTGGATTAAACGTAACTTTTTAAAAAAAAATAGTATTGTTGAACAAGATAAATTAAATATTATGAAAGGAAATAAATATACATTCTTGCTTTTAGCGCTGCTATTTATAGTGCAGTCCTGCGAGAAATTTTTGGAAGAAGAACTGATTTCCGATGTTTCTTCGGGAACCTACTATACCACCGAAGCCGGGTTGGAAGATGCAGTGGATGCCACATACGCTTGGCTGAAAGGGTTTTACGGACCGGAAAGAGGGTTTACCATGACAATCTTTGGAACGGATACTTATACCAACGGTGCAGATGGGGGTCATAAAAGAGTAAATTCTTATGATGGTTCGTTTAATGCGACTGAAAGCTACGTAAATCAGTCATGGAGAGATTGGTATAGAGGAATCAACCAGGCCAATGGGGTTATTAACCGCTCGGAGAATGTAGAAATGGACGCAGCCAAGAAGACCTTACGTTTAGCAGAGGTGCGTTGGTTAAGGGCTTTTTATTACTATGACCTTGTTAGAACCTATGGTGACGTACATCTAAGTTTGGAAGAAACCGTAGGAGTAGAAGTCGAAGCCAATAAAACGGCTGCCGCTGAAATCTATTCTCAAGCTATTGTTCCAGATTTGGAATTTGCGATTGCCAATTTACCGGCCGAAGCTGAAGATTATGGAAGAGCGACCAAAGCCGCTGCTGAATTTTTATTAGGCAAGGTGTTATTAAGACGTAGTTATACATCGTATGCTGCTGGTGATGATGCCTCTAGGGCCGAAACGCTTTTTAGTAATGTCATTAATAACTATGGATTTTCGTTGTTAGGTGATTTTGCTGACTTATGGGATATCAACAATCAAGAGAATTCTGAAATTGTTTGGAACTTAACCATAGCTAAGGCCTTGGTTGATGATGGTACCGATGGTGACGGCCATAGAGGACACTTATACTTTTTAATGGAATATGACAAGCAAAGAGGTATGACCAGGGATGTTGCCAATGGCAGGCCTTGGAAAAGGTTTAAACCTACCAATTTTTTATTGGGGTTGTGGGATCGTAATGTCGATGCCCGGTATGACAAGACCTATAAGCACGTTTGGTTTGCCAATAAGGATGTAGATGATGCCAGAGGCACTCGTGTAATCGGAGATACAGCTTTATTTATTCCAGGTCCAG
>JAGLKG010000008.1 GCA_023141835.1 Maribacter sp.
GATTGGACACATGGCGAAAGTGATTACATAGAGCAAGTCTCCCATTCGTTATGTACATTGGAATTTGCAATGCATAGAGAGCTATATGATTGGTTTTTGGATCAAGTGTATGATGAAAAAAATATTCGGCCCAAACAACGGGAATTCGCACGAAGAAACTTGAGCCATACTGTTGTAAGTAAGCGTAAACTTTTAAAATTGGTTGAGGAAGGGGTTGTAAATGGCTGGGATGATCCGCGAATGCCTACAATATCGGGATTACGCAGGAGAGGATTTACGCCAGAATCCATTAAAAACTTTGCGGATACCATTGGCATCGCAAAAAGGGAGAATTTAATTGATGTTTCACTTTTGGAATTTCATGCACGGGAACATTTAAACAAAGTTGCTCCTCGTGTGATGGGAGTACTGGACCCGATCAGGGTGGTCATCACAAATTATCCTGAAGGTGAGGAAGAATGGTTGGAGGCTGAAAATAACCCTGGGGATGAATCGGCTGGCTCCCGGAAGCTTCCTTTTTCCAGGGTGATTTATATTGAAAAGGGAGATTTTAAGGAGGAAGCTAACCGAAAATTCTTTAGACTAAAATTGGGGGGTGAGGTACGGTTGAAAAATGCCTACATTATTAAAGCTGAAAGTTGCTCAAAGGATGAAGAGGGGAACATTACGGAAATACAATGTACCTATGATTCAAAAAGTAAAAGCGGCAGTGGTTCTGAAGAAAGTTTGAGAAAAGTAAAGGGAACTTTGCATTGGGTTTCTGTAAAACATGCTTTGGAATCTGAAATTCGTATCTATGATCGTTTGTTCTCGGATGAAAGCCCAGATACTCATAAGGACAAGGATTTTATGGAATTTATAAATCCAGATGCTTTGAAGGTGATTAAAGGTTATTTGGAGCCTAGTTTAAAGAACGCACAATTAGAGGATCGTGTTCAATTTCAACGTTTGGGATATTTTTGCGTTGACCCGGATTCTACCCCGGGGAAATTAGTTTTTAATAAAACGGTAGGATTGCGGGATACGTGGGCTAAAATTCAACAAAACAACTAGTATCGATATTCTTTATGGAGTAGAATATAGCAATCGGTATTATCTATTTGAACGTGTGGTGTTATAGAGCATTTAAGCGGTTTTTTTTGTTGCTTTATGTAATTGTATATGTAAGGTTGTAATATGGGTATATTGGCCTTTGTATTGATTTTTATGACTTGTGCGCGCATGATTTTGTTGTGTGAAACAAAAATTAAGAAAAATAGAAAACCTTCATGGCTTACCATGAAGGTTTTTTTATGTATGGAAATGTTACTGCTATTTTTTAGGATTCGATTTTTTCATGGATTCACCGATCATATTACTTGCTGTAAACGAGGCAACCATATTATTTAGCATATCACTGCCAGCTTGTGGCGAATTGGGGAGAAGGATCAAATTGGAGTTGGTCTCTTCTCCGATGGATTGTAAAGTGTCATAATGTTGTGTTACAACAATAAGTGCTGAGGCCTCTTGTGAATTGATACCAACTTTGTTTAAAACTTCAACGGACTCTTCCAATCCTCTGGCAATCTCTCGACGCTGATCAGCAATTCCCATTCCCTGTAGACGCTTGCTTTCGGCCTCTGCCTTGGCTTTTTCAACAATAAGAATACGGGCAGCATCTCCTTCGAACTGGGCGGCAATCTTTTCACGCTCTGAAGCATTGATACGGTTCATTGCCTCTTTTACTTGAGCATCTGGATCAATATCCGTTACGAGGGTTTTAATTATGCCAAAGCCGTAATTAATCATTGCTTCTTGTAATTCACCTTTTACGGCAATTGCAATATCATCCTTTTTAACAAAGACATCGTCCAATTTCATTTTGGGAACTTCTGCACGGACCACATCAAATACATACGCTGTAATCTGATCGTGCGGATATTCCAATTTATAAAAAGCATCATAAACCTTGTCCTTGATTACAGCAAACTGTACTGATATTTTTAATTTAACAAATACGTCATCCAGAGTTTTAGTTTCTACAATAACATCTAATTGTTGAATTTTTAAGCTTAATCTTCCTGCGATTCGATCTACAAGTGGAATTTTAAGTCGTAAACCAGATTGCCTTATGGAATTAAACCGTCCAAATCGTTCTATAATGGTAGCTGTTTGTTGTTTGACTATGAAGAAAGAAGAAATAAAAATAATAAATCCGAAAAGAACGATCGGTATTAGAATAAAATTGCCCATGTTTTTAATTTTTAGTTAGTGAATGAATTTACAAAAACGCTTTATATTATCTGTAGCGAAATTTGGCTATTTGTTACATTTCTAAAATTTAAATCGCAGATAAGGCCTTTCGAATTCTTAAAATGCTTTCCTCTTTACCTAGTAAGCCCAAAATATCAAATATATGAGGCCCTTTCATGGCGCCTACAATGACCAGGCGTAAGGGTGGCATAACTTGGCCAAAAGATAATTCTTGTTCACCAATCCATCTTTTTACAAGTGTTTCAACATTTGATGAAGAGAAATCTTCGAGGGTCTCTAAAAGCTGAATAAGATTGTGCATTATTTGTGGAGTATCCTCTTTCCACTGTTTACGAACTGCTTTTTCATCATAGTTGGATGGAGCTGTAAAAAAGTAATCTCCCAGTTTCCAAAAATCAGATGCAAATGTTGCACGTTCCTTGATTAGGGAAACAACTTTTTCGAGGTACGATGTATTTCCGAATTTTTCTGGCACATCTTTATCTATAAGAATTGCTAAAAAGAGTTTGGCCAATTCAGAATCTGGCTTATTTTGTAAATATTGATGATTGTACCATTTGGTTTTTTCAGGGTCAAAACGGGCGCCTGATTTATTTACCCGTTCCAAACTAAATTGTTGAACCAAATCGTGGAGGTTAAAAATCTCTTGTTCCGTTCCTGGATTCCAACCTAGCATGACCAGGAAGTTGATTACCGCTTCTGGAAAATATCCGGCTTCGCGATAGCCTTGTGATTCGTTCCAAGATAAAGGGAATACGGGAAAGCCCATTTTTTCTCCATCACGTTTGCTTAGTTTCCCTTTGCCAACCGGCTTCATAATTAGTGGTAAATGTGCAAATTCGGGCGCCTTCCATTCGAAGGCGTTATAAAGTAACTGGTGTAATGCTAAAGAGGGCAGCCATTCCTCACCACGAATAACATGAGATATTTGCATTAAATGGTCATCTACGATGTTTGCCAAATGGTAGGTTGGCATGCCATCGCTTTTAAAAAGCACCTTGTCGTCCAATACATTGGTATCAATTTCTATATCTCCACGAATACTGTCTTTTAGATGGAGCTTTTTGTCTTGTGGAGTTAAAAACCGAATTACATAATCTACCCCTGTATCCAATTTTAATTGGGTTTCCACTTGGGACAGGGATAAGGAATTGGTCAGTTTAAGTCTATTGTGCCAGTTGTAGATAAAGGTTTTCCCTTTGGCTTCATGATCCTTTCTATAAGAATCCAATTGGTCTGAAGTGTCAAAAGCGTAGTATGCTTTACCCCTAGTTATCAATTCTTTGGCATATTGCTGATAGAGTTCTTTTCGTTCGCTTTGGCGATATGGGCCAAATCCGCCATCTTTACCTGGACCTTCATCATAGGGAATACCACACCATTCCAAGGCATCTATAATATATTGTTCGGCTCCGTCAACATATCGGTTTTGATCGGTATCTTCTATGCGTAATATGAATTCCCCATTGTATTTTTTAGCAAATAAATAATTGAATAGTGCAGTACGTATCCCGCCGATGTGCAAGGGGCCTGTAGGACT
>JAGLKG010000080.1 GCA_023141835.1 Maribacter sp.
AGTTCGCATTTTATGGGCGGCGCATATAGTCCATCATTCTTCAGTCAACTATAATTTGGGAACGGCGGTTCGAAATGGTTGGTTTACAATACTTTATAAGCCTCTGTTTTATATGTGGCTGCCCGCACTCGGCTTTCCTCCCGAAATGGTTGTGGTCTGCTTGGGAATAGAAGCCTTGTGGCAATTTCAACTGCACTCTACATATGTTCCAAAAATGGGATTTATCGAAAAGATTTTTAACACCCATACCATGCATCAGGCTCACCATGCCCAGAATGTGGAATATCTAGATAAAAATCACGGTGGCTTCTTGAACATCTTCGATAAAATATTTGGCACTTGGATAGAGTTGGATGATGATATCAAGGTTAAATACGGTGTTATTCATGCTCCCGAATCGCATAATCCAATAGTAATCCTAACGCATGAGTTCAAGGACATCTGGAACGACGTTAAGAAGGCCAAAAAGTTTCCCCATGTATTGATGTACATCTTTGGCCCTCCTGGATGGAGCCCTGATGGCAGCACATTGACTGTAAAACAGCAGCAGCGTTTATTTAAGGAGCAAAAGCAAAAGAATCCAGTGGTAGCTTATTCAAGACCTAATTAATCCAGGTTTCAAACTGGTTTAGTCTTCAATTACTTTTTGGGCCATTTTCTTATTTTTCTTCATTCTCATATTAAAGAATTCCACCATGAGTGAAAATGTGATGGAGAAGTATAGGTATCCCTTAGGAATAGTTCCTACCTCATTGCCAAATACCACAAAATGTGCCAGGTGTGCCGATTCTGCTATTAGCATAAAACCTATGAGTATTAAGAATGACAGTCCTAATACTTGAATCGAAGGATGTTTGTTCACGAATTCCCCAACCGGGTTGGCGAATAACATCATTATAAGAACAGATATCACTACTGCAATGACCATTAACAAAATCGCATCATTGGGGTTGGGAGAAATGCCATTGGTCATTCCTATGGCCGTTAATATCGAATCAAAAGAAAAGACAATATTGATTACTGTAATTTGCAAAATAGCACTTGCCAAGGAAGTGGAACGATGACTTTTTATCTCACGTTCATCATGACCTCTATCCTCAATTTTTTCATGAATTTCATGTGTGCTTTTATAGAGCAAAAACAAACCACCACCAAATAATATAAGAGCTTGCCCGCTGATACCTCCAGAAACCCAATCACCGTCCAAAACCCAAAATGGCTTTTTCATGCTCGTTAGCAATGAGATTCCAAATAGCAACAAAATTCGCATGACCATTGCCAAGATCAGTCCTATATGGGTTGCTTTTTTCCGTTGGCTGATTTCAAGCTTTCCAGCGGCTATAGATATGAAAATGATATTGTCTATCCCTAAAACTATTTCTAAAAATGTCAGGGTAAGTAATGCCACCCAGGCATCTGGGCTAGTGAGGATTTCGAACATGCTTAGTTGGTTTTAAAGGCTTCGCCTTTTGATTTATTGCTTTGGCCTACAATATTGTATTCAAATGTATACGAACTATCTGTTGTGGTCAAAATTTTCATGTGAATTGATTTCTCCTCAGCTTTGTTTTTTGGGTTTAATTTTTTAACGATGTACTCACAATCATTAATCCAACGAACAGCTGAACTATCAACTTTGCCCTGGAAATAATCAATTTCCAATTCACCCTTTCTAATAAACGTAGTAGTTACTTCTTTGTCATTTATGATTGAGGTGAATGAAAAATCTCCATCTTTAAAGGTCTGACAATCTCTTTGGGGCTCATAACAAGAGAAGAATACTGATGACAACAATAGTAGCGGGAATATTCTTTTAAACATAACCGCAAAATAAAGAATTTAGCGGCAATTTGATACAGTGCTTTTGAAATAAAAGTATCATGTTTTTAAGGAATATTATTCGTGATACGATTTAAAACTTCCATCATTGTAGAAAATGATTATTTTTTCAATACTTTTTTCTTTGTCGATTTTAGGAATATTTGCCTCTTTGGGAACTGAAGCTATTGGGGTAGGGTCAAAGATTTGGGGTTGCCGGGAAGTGGTTGATGGAAAAGAACCTTTACCATTAAGCAACCAATACAAATTAACCTCTGGGAATGATTTGATTATCTTAAGAACAAACTCCAGACTCGGCTTGTTTCTTCCCGATAACAAGTGGGAAATACTTGAGCGTTGTACTTTGATCTTGTCCGCGAAGGCCGAAGCTGAAAGGTCATAATGCCTAAGTATTTTTTCTAACCGAACCACAAAATCATCCGCGTTCACCACTGTAACCTGTATTTTTTACAAATCTAATGAAAAGATAGGATTCAAAGCTCAAATTCCAAGTGTTTTTTAAATCAAACTAATACTATATGAGTTTAAGTAAGTGGTCTTAAACATCTGGTATATAGGTATATAAAATATTAATATCTACTAAAAGCAAGATTGATTTAACTGTGTTTACAATTGTATAATAAAAGAAGAATTCCTTAGTTCACTTATGTATACATATGTAAATTTACTGATTACAATTGTAATTTATATTGATGTTACATTTGTAATCACTTTCTAATATGTTCCTTATGAAAATTGATGATATAGATTACCTTTCCATACAACAGAATAATATTCAAGGGAGGTATATTACATATGGCCATATAGCCAAATTATTGGCTGATTTACCCTCTAGCTTCAAAGTAGAAAGAATTGGGAATTCGGTACATGGCACTCCTATTGAATCTGTAACTTTTGGTCAGGGTTCAAAAAAAATATTCATGTGGTCCCAAATGCATGGAAATGAATCTACGACCACAAAGGCCGTATTCGACTTGATCAATTTATTGAGGACGGATACAAAATTGACGGAGGGGATATTAAGCAGCTGCACTATAAAAGTAATTCCAATGTTAAATCCAGATGGCGCCAAAGCGTACACTCGGGTCAATGGAGATGATGTTGATTTAAATAGGGATGCCCAAATTAGAAGTCAGCCCGAGAGTATAGTACTTAGAGAATGCTACGAAACGTTTAAACCCAATTTTTGCTTTAACCTCCATGATCAGCGTACCATTTTTAACGTTGGGGCAACACCCAAGCCAGCAACTGTTTCGTTTTTGGCTCCGGCCCAGGACGAGAAGCGGAGTATATCCGGTACCCGGGGGATTAGCATGCAGCTTATTTCTGCAATGAGCAAGCAACTGAATACAATGATTCCTGGACAAATTGGCCGTTATGACGATACATTTAATACAAACTGTGTTGGTGATACATTTCAAATGTTACATACACCGACGATTTTATTTGAAGCTGGTCATTTCCCTGGCGACTATGAGCGTGAAATAACCAGGTGGTACATACTTAATGCATTGATAACGGCCTTAAAGGTCATTTCCGATGGTAGTATCTCAGATTATAAAAAGGAAGATTACTTTGATATTCCCAAAAACAATAAATGTTTCTACGATATTTTGATCAAGAATGTCCATATCCTTGATTCCAATAAATATGGCGAAGGAGACGCCATAGGAATTCTTTTTAAGGAAGTGCTTGAGAATGATGCTATAGAATTTGTGCCAGTTATTGAGAAAACCGGGAATCTAAAAGGTTACTTTGGTCACAAAACATATGATTGCTTGATTAGCAATGACCTAGTGAATTTAAAAACACAGTCATTTTGGAACGACTTATAAAGGCTGTTTTTAAATAATAGTTTCCAAAAACAATATTTTATTACGTTTTTGTTAAAAAAACCCAACATTTGTTGAATTTATTTTCTTAATCTCTTATTTTTGTTTAAAATATGATTTCGATGGCAAAAGTTAAATTAGATGAAATAGATCACCAGATTCTGGATATGTTAATTGATAACACCAGAACACCTTTTACCGACATCGCCAAGAAACTTCTTATTTCGGCAGGTACGGTTCATGTACGTGTTAAGAAAATGGAAGAGGCGGGCATAATAAAAGGTTCTTCACTTACTTTGGATTATGTGCAGTTGGGGTATGCCTTTATAGCCTATGTTGGTATATTTCTTGAAAAAACACATCAGACAAAATTCGTGTTGGAGCGTTTGGAGCAAATACCCAACGTTACCGTTGCCCATATTACAACCGGGAAATTCAATATTTTCTGTAAAATAAGGGCAAAGGACACCAACCATGCCAAAAATATTATATTTAATATCGATGATATCGACGGAATCAGTAGAACTGAAACCATGATTTCACTTGAGGAGAGTATAAATGATAAGAAACGATTAATGCATACTATTTTCAACGAATTATAGAGCCTGGTCTAATAATAAACGTTAATCCCAAAGGCTATTGTTTTTGGGATTTTTTATAGGATATATGAGATCCATTGAATTGCAATCAGAAGATTATAATCCATTTTACCAAACATATATTGATGTATTGGGTAATGTGGAATTGATGGATATGCTTAGACGGCAGCTTAAAAACTTTCCAGAATTTTTAGAAAGTCTTCCTGATGAGAAATTAGGTTATGCATATGCCAAGAGCAAATGGACCATCGCTGAAGTATTAGTGCACGTACTAGATGCCGAACGTGTTTTTCAATATAGGGCGTTACGTTTTATGAGGGGAGACAAAACACCCTTACCGGGTTTTGACCAGAATATCTTCGTTCCCAATTCCAACGCCGACAGAAGAACTAAGGAGAGTATAATCGAGGAATACAAAGTAATACGGCGTTCTACAATAGCACTGTACTCAAATATGAATGGTCAATCATTGCGGCGCAAGGGAGTGGCGAGTGATTCACCCATGAGTGTCGCGGCCTTGGGCTTCATTATCTGCGGGCATCAAAAACATCACAGAAATGTAATTAGAGAAAGGTATCTGTGATTATTGGTCAGTTGTTGATCCTTCTTCAAGTTCGTTTTCACCCTGTAGCTCCATTTCTGTCTTTGGAACATCATTTTCTGTTATTGGCTCAATTATGGAATCCAAGCCCTTCTCTATGTTTTCTTTAAAATTTGAAATGAAGTTGGCAAGGCTATTGCTGATTTTTACTAAATATATGGTGTCATCAGTACGTAATTCGACGGTTTCGATAATTTCACCGCTTACATTCTTAAAAGTGATGATGTCATCATCACCATATCCATCAGAATAGGTTTCAATAAGTTTGACGGCTAAGTTGTGGTCAAGTTTTTTGTAATCAACAAGTTTTCGAAGCATGGCGGTTAGGTTTTTCAAGTTTACCCTTATGGGATACATTTGATACCCTAAGCTATATAATTTTCCCTTTGACGATTTCAAAGAGTTGTAAAACTGTGATTTTAGTATATGTAACTACTCATCTTTGTAGTAAGAAAACGCTTCAAGATATAAATCACTCGGTATTTTCACATCAATGACCGGTTCTCCAATGCCTTTCAATAACACAAAGTTTATATTCCCATAGGAGTTTTTCTTGTCGAACTTTAAAAGCGATAAAATTGCATCAATGTCATTAGTGTCAAAATCTACTTTCGGGTATTTACTTAAAAAAGTAACCTTTATGTCGTCCAAAGCTTCCTTGGATAGTCCTGTTAATTGATGCGAAAGATAGGCTTCCAATACCATGCCAATAGCAATGGCCTCACCATGTAGCAAGGTTTCCTTATCGGGGTTTTCCAAAAAGTACGACTCAACGGCATGCCCTAAAGTATGACCGAAGTTCAAGATTTTACGAAGATTTTGTTCCGTTGGATCCTCAAGGACGACTGCATTCTTTATTAAAACGGATGTATAGACAAATGCACCGATTGTATTGAAGCTGTTGATACCTTTCAATGTTTCCCAATATTCCGAATCCTGTATTAATCCATGTTTCAGCATTTCAGCAAAACCACTTTGTAGCTGCCTCTCTTCCAATGTGTTTAAATAATGGGTGTCAATCAAAACCATTTCGGGTTGGTTAATGACTCCAATTTGGTTTTTTAAGGGACCTAGGTCCACACCTGTTTTACCCCCGACCGAAGCGTCTACCATGGATAGAAGGGTAGTAGGTATGTTTATGAAGTTTATTCCCCTTTTAAAAGTAGAGGCCACAAAGCCGCCCAAATCTGTCAATACCCCACCACCTAAATTGATCAATATACTTTTTCGGTCTGCATTCAAATCAGATAAAGCCTTCCAAACATGGCTGCAACTTTCGATATTCTTATGCACTTCCCCAGACCTTATCTCAATTAATTCATAAGATATTTCAGTCAGTAGACGCTCATTTAAAATTGGCAGACACTTTGCTTTCGTATTTTCATCCACCAAAACAAATATTTTGGAATAGGAATTTGATGACAGGTGTTCATTTAAAGAAGTATATACTTTTTCGTTGAAATGAACGACATATGTAGATGTGGTAATTGATTCCATTTTAAAATAAATCTGAGGCACAAAATAAACGTTATTTTTAATCAAAAGAATACAAAATCTGTGTTTATATTTGAATCCAAAAAAAAATGCTAAAAATGGAGCGTATTTTTGAGGATACTTCAACGGCATTCGCTTTAAAATCCGATTCTGAATTAGAGCGAGCCTATTTTCTGTTTAAAATGATTGCCAATGAACCGTTGGTAAGAATTGGTACTGCAATGACCAACTTTGCCATAAAGGCCCACCTTCCTGTCGACGGATTGATACGGGCGACCGTTTTTGACCATTTTTGCGGAGGGGTCAATGAGGCTGATTGTATGCCCGTTGTTGATAAAATGTGGGACAAAAGTGTCTGCTCTGTACTCGATTATTCGGTAGAAGGAAAGGATGATGAGGATCCCTTGGACCACGCTTTGGCAAAGACCTTGGAGATATTGGATTTTGTCAAACAGAAGGATGCTATTCCTTTTGCAGTATTCAAACCCACCGGATATGGACGGCTCGCATTATTTCAAAAAATTGGTGAGGGGAAAAAGCTTTCAGAAAAAGATAAAAAAGAATGGAATAGGGTGGTAAAACGTTTTGAGGCTACTTGTAAAAAAGCCTATGATTTGGATGTTTCCCTGCTCATTGATGCCGAGGAGAGTTGGATGCAGGATGCAGCTGACCAGCTAGTAGAGCGGATGATGCGTAAATACAACAAGGAAAAAGCCATTATTTTTAACACCTTACAGATGTATCGTTGGGATAGAATGGACTATTTGAAAGACCTGTATAAAAAAGCAAAAACCGATGGCTTTAAAATCGGGGTAAAAGCGGTACGGGGTGCGTACTTGGAAAAAGAAAACCTTCGTGCCGAGGAGCAAGGATATAAATCACCTATGTGTCGTAGCAAAAAAACCACAGATGATAATTTTGATGCCTGTATAAACTATGTCCTGGACCATTTGGATACCATTGCACTTTTCGCAGGAACTCATAATGAAGAAAGTAGCTATCAATTAATGCAATTGTTGTCAGATAAGGAGATTGCCAATGATGATAGTAGAATCTGGTTTGGACAACTATATGGGATGAGCGACCATATATCATTCAATTTGGCGGCCAAAGGCTACAATGTTGCTAAATATTTGCCATTTGGGCCGGTGAGAGATGTAATGCCATATTTAATACGGCGGGCAGAAGAAAACACTTCTGTTGCGGGACAGACCAGTCGCGAGCTTTCATTACTCAAAAAAGAACGAAAACGACGGAAGATTTAATTTTAAGTAGTCAGAAGACGGAAGTGGGAAATCTGGAATCTGAAGGTGGGTGCATATTCCTAAAAGAAAGGGCTTACCAGGATTAATGGAGCACAACGCTTTCTATCTGCGCTTTTTGCTCACAGTTTTTAACGGTCATTACAGCAGGTCTTTCATCAAACTCGGCATTGATAATGTACGTTCTGCACGGTGTGGATTTTGTATCACTGCTTTTAAAATCGACATCTCCTTCCCTGAGGAAATATGCAATTTTGGTAGAATCCAATTCCTGGTTTAGAATCAATTCTTCAACATCTTTGGAATAGGAAAGGGATTTTGACCGAATATCCTTCAAAGTTCTACAATTAGGGAAGTAGCAAAATTCAAACCCGGTTCTTTCGGATTTGTTCTTAAAAAAAATCGTTAAAAAAACGAGTCCAATGGATAACCCAATAAGATAGAACCCCAAACGCTTTAAAAATGCCATAGAATCAATTCAATGCGCAAAAGTACTATAAAAGTTGGAAAGAGTTCCCAATTAAAAAATAAGGAAGTTAATATCGCTGTATTGTAGATCAAACCATTCCCCCACGGCCTTACTCGTCAATATTCCATGGTAGATATAGAGACCATTTCTAAGCCCTTTGTCGAATCTAAGCGAATTCTCTAATCCACCATCCTCACCAAGTTTTAGGAGATAAGGCGTAAAAATATTACTGATAGATATAGATGCGGTCTTTGGATACCGCGAAGGTATGTTGGGAACCCCATAATGTATAACCCCATATTTTTCAATGGTGGGTCTGTTGTGGTTGGTAACCTCACTGGTTTCAAAGCAGCCTCCCATATCAATACTTACATCAATAATAACCGCGCCTTTCTTCATATGCTCCACCATGGTACTAGACACCACAACGGGAGACCTATCCCTTCCTCTGGCAGCACCAATGGCCACATCACACCGTTTTAATGATTTCAGTAAATTTTTTGGTTGAATGGTAGATGTATAAACCGTTTGTTTTAAGTTGGACTGTATTTTTCGCAATTTGGTCAAGGAATTATCAAAGACCTTTACATTGGCCCCGAGGCCTATCGCTGATCTGGCTGCGAATTCACCAACTGTCCCTGCACCGATAATCACAACTTCCGTTGGCGGTACGCCACTAATATTACCGAACATAAGCCCATTGCCCTTATTGGTAGCGGCCATAAGCTCGGAGGCAATGAGCACAGATGATATGCCGGCAATCTCACTTAAAGAGCGCACTGCTGGATATTTCCCATCTTCATCCCTGATAAATTCAAAGGCGATGGCCGTAAGCCTTTTTTTGGCCATTTTCTCAAAATATTCTTTTCTTTGGGTCTTTATCTGTAAGGCTGAAATAACAGTGGTCTGTGGATTCAACATTTCAATTTCAGATAGGGTAGGGGGTTCTACTTTTAAGATTAACGGGCAGCCATAGACCTTTTTGACATCTTTGGTGATTTCACCTCCGGCATTGGTGTAATCCATATCCGAAAAATGGGCACCTTCGCCTGCGCCAGTTTCAATCAACACACGATGTCCGTGTGCGGTAATGGCATTAACGGCGTCAGGGGTGAGGCAGATTCGTTTTTCTTGATATTGATTCTCTTTAGGAATACCGATGAAAAGTTCCCCTTTTTGTTTTAGAACCTCTAAGGTCTCTTCTTGGGGCAGTAGTTGTTGTTTGCTAAATGGTGAGCTGGGTTGATTCATATAGATTACATCTCGTCGCGTAAACTTCGGCTAAAAGTAAAATTACGATTTTAAAATGAAATCTTAAATTCGAAAGGCATTCTTCGAAGCTCTGTTTCGGACCTGACTGTGGATAGACTCGGTTTCTGCAGGAATCGTCATTCCGAACGAACAATGAGGAGGAATCTCATCTTGTTGAGATTTATCGTCGCTCATACTTCCCTCATTCAAAATGACAAATCAATGCTTTTCAGTATTTTGATTTACTGCATCGCCTTAATTATAAATCGAATTCAAGCTAATAAAGAATCACTATGATTTAAAAGGCAACCAACCTTTCAGATTGTGTTGAAAGCTTTTAAACATTCGCTCAAGATTATCTGTTGAAAGTTTGGTGTTGATGTATTCGGAAATTGTAAGGTATTGGGTTGCATCAATCTGCTCTTGTTTTTCCTCAACAATTTCTTCCTTTTTTATAGCCTTTAATCGGGGTTCAACTGTCTTATTTTTGAGTGTATTCAATTCGGCATCCATGGCCTCCAAATCAATGCCGTGAACATATTTATCATATAATTTGACCCTAATAAAATAGACAAATGGGACAACTACCATACATACAGGGAGAAGCCACATTATATTTTCCGTATCGATATTGGAATCATCCGAGTATACAACTTCAAAGATTTGAAAAGCATACATGGCAATGGGTATGAGTATGATGTGGTACCACCAGTTTTTTGATGTCAAGAACCAAAAAGTCAATAAATATAGGGGTACAATTTTACTCATTAAAAACCAGATGTAGGTGGATACATTATGAAATCCATTATTATCTATGATATAGCCAAAAATAGAAATTGTAGCGTCAGGATCTTCTGGAAGATAATCGTAGACTTTATATAGAAAAGGTGACAGTGCGATAAAAAAAACAAAAATGGATTCTATTATTATTTTTCTTTTTATTTTTAAATCACCCATCTTCCTCTATATTTAAACTTGTAAATCGCTAACGCTCTACCTGTCCAAATAGTATAAAAAAAGGGATAATTTTCATTATCCCTCGATTAACGGTTTGATAAATCCGTTTAAATCTTTTTAGTTAAATGTCTTTTATCTACACCCTGCTCATACAACTGATCTTCATCGGCAGTATTATTAGGTTCACAAGAAACAGCCATTAAGGTTACGCAGGCCAAGATGCCAAATACTAGTCTTTTCATTTTCATTCTGATAGGTTTTAGTTCTAAAATTGGACAATTAATTACGGCTAATGTAGGAAAAAAAAGCATACGTACATGCATTTCATCCGAAAAACTGAACATTTAAACCCAAAAAAGATGCATTTCATCGATAACATTGCCGTTCACCGATCTCTCTACAATAACAAGCATGGTGAGTTCGTTTGGTCAAACTTCTAAGATTTGGAAGGAAAATACAATTTTCGGGTTTCCGAATTTATCACCTCAATGGTAATTCTAATTCCATCCGAGGGCAGAATATTTGCGATTTTTTCAGGCCATTCCATAAAAAGCCAAGCTTCCGAATTAAAATAATCTTCAATACCCAAATCAAGGGCCTCGATCTCATCATTTAAGCGATAAAAGTCAAAATGATACGCCAAAAGCTCACCATTGTTGGTATGATATTCGTTGACAATGCCAAAAGTAGGGCTATTTGCAGCTCCGGCTCCCCCCAATTGTTTCACCAAAGCTTTGATCAAAGTGGTTTTGCCTGCACCCATTGGACCGTAAAAGCATAAAGCCTTGGATGGAACTTGTTGAGATAATTGAAGTGCAACCTCATTAATTTGATCTTCAGTATAGATTATTTCCCTCATTTTTTCGAAAATAGGTTCAATTTGGTGTTGATTTTAGTAATTTATAGCATTCTAACCGCAATATAAATGGAAAACAAAAAATCCAAAGATTATTTGAGAAACCTAATTCAGTTGAAAAATGATTTAGAGAATGAACTTGATCAGAGCGATTAACCGTCCCCTTCCGATTGCTGTCGGGTACGTTCAATTTCTTCGGTTACTTCCTTTAAAAGCCGTTTGAGTTCCAGCTCTTGCCGTTCCTTTATTTTTTGTTCAATAATCTGCTCTATTTCAGTTTGCTTTTCTTGGGGTAGTTTCTCAAAGCCCAAAATTAGCCCTTCCTCGCCCTCCTTAAGCATTTGACCTTCACCAGTAATCAACCATACGACGTTAAGTTGCGGGTATACCTTGAGAATATTTTCAATAACATCACTACCAATAGAAGCATGGTTCTTTTTCATGCGCAGCGTATAACCATTACTGGCCCCTATAGAGAGATCAAACTGTCGAGCACTCAACCCCGCATATTTGATAAACTGCATTAAACGATCAATCGTTTTAAACATACAATTCAAAATAATGTACAAAAAATTCAGACAAACATGGGTAGTGCTGTTACAAATATACATTTTTTGGTCGTCCTAAGAAATAGGGTTTACCCTACGTAATGTAGGGACTGGCTGCGAATAGCTAGAATATAATCTCACAATAAACTTGCTTATATAGTAAATAATCTATAATATTGATTTATCAATAAAAAAATTGCCATTAACGCAACTAAATAAAATTTTGTTGTTCAACAATTAGGCGGAAACCGAAAAGCCTTACGAATAGAGTAGGTCTTAATATAAATTATTAACTTTATGAAAACTTTGGAATTTAATCAAATGGAGAACTACACTGGTGGCGATGTATTTGGTGAATGCGCAGACTCTGCCATTGCTTTAGGACTAACTTTTGCTGGTGCATTTCTCACAACTGGTCCTATTGGTGCAGGTATTTTTGCAGCAGCTTTCATTTGGGGTAGTATTGATTTAGCTGATAGTTGCAGTTATTAAAAATAAAACCACACCTTATGGATTTTTTTAAAAAGAATCGAAGAATAATATTGTTTATAATACTTTATGCAACTCTTTTGCTTTTGGGGTTTAATATTCATAGCCTTCTTGAAAATGGGTTGAATAGCGATAAAAGCATCTTTGTAGGGTTATCAGGGTTAATAGCAAAATCGTTATTAGCTCTTGGCATTTTTTGGGAATTATATCTGGCAAAAAAAGCAAAATAAATAATAATTGTATTTGATTGTAAAAGTTAAAAGGGAGGTTTGAACCTCTCTTTTAAAGATGAAGTTTACTTTCCTATAACCCAAGGCTCCTAATTTGTGTCATATTTCATGTTCCCTCTTGGGGTGTACGTGCACGTAGTCTAAGGAGGTGCCTTCTGGAACCATAATAGGCTTATATCCAATGATTCTCAATGAAAAACTATCAATAGAATGAAGAACGAAAAATCTCAGGATTATCTGAAAAATTTAATCCAGTTGAAAAATGATATGGAGAACGAGCTTGAACGAGGCAACTAATCGTCCTCTTCCAATTGCTGCCGGGTACGTTCAATCTCTTCGGTTACTTCCTTTAAAAGCCGTTTGAGTTCCTGCTCCTGCCGTTCCTTAATTTTTTGTTCGATAATCTGTTCAATCTCTGCCTTTTTTTCTCTGGGTAGTTTCTCAAAGCCCAAAATTAGCCCTCCCTCGCCCACCTTAAGCATTTGACCTTCACCAGTAATCAACCATACGACGTTAAGTTGCGGGTATACCTTGAGAATATTTTCAATAACATCACTACCAATAGAAGGTGCTGTTACAAATATACATTTTTTGGTCGTCCTAAGAAATAGGGTTTACCCTACGTAATGTAGGGACTGGCTGCGAATAGCTAGAATATAATCTCACAATAAACTTG
>JAGLKG010000081.1 GCA_023141835.1 Maribacter sp.
GTAATATATTGACCAGGGGCAAAGGCAAACGCCTGTTTTAGTTCCTTGGGTATTTCAAACGTAATTGCTACAGATGTTGGGGTAAGGGGTTTAATACTTTGCACCGTTAGGGCATAAAAATCGGTCATGCTTTCTTGTTTCAGTGAATTTGAAGTGCAAAGCTAAGCATTGAGAATACTATACAAAACGGAAAAGGCAAAAAAACATACCTAAAACACTTATGCATAAGAAAATTATGTATATTGGTTCCTAGAATGAAAATTAATAGTACAGTATGATACCATGTACTAATGGATTTTCTCCCTCAGAATGTTGTACTGAGTGCAGTCGAAGTTGACTTCAAATTTTTTTTCAGAACGAATGAGGTTAAAGGACTATGGCGAATTCAAAATTATATAAAGGCAGTTTAAATACGATTATCCTCAAGTTGTTGGAGGAAAAGGGTAAGATGTACGGTTATGAGATTACCCAAAAAGTAAAGGAACTTACCAAAGGTGAGTTGAATATTACGGAAGGGGCACTTTATCCTGCTTTGCATAAGTTAGAGGCCGAAGGGCTGTTGGATGTTGAGGTGGCCAAAGTGGATAATCGGCTACGCAAATACTACAAATTGACTGAACAAGGGGAAAAGGAGACCATAAACCGTTTGGCCGAATTGGAAGGTTTTATTCGAAATATGCAGCAATTGGTCAACCCCGACTGGAGCATCCAGTAGAACGACTTATTTATGAAACTAACCCAAGACCAAATACAGGAACTCTACCTATTCACCCAAAATCATTTTGTGGAACATTACGATTTGCAAACGGAGTTGGTGGATCATTTGGCCAATGGTATTGAGGTGCAAATGATGCGACAACCCAAATTAACATTTAAAGAAGCACTTAGTCTGGAGTTCAAGAAATTTGGAGCCTTTGGTTTTCATGATGTCATCAAAGAAAAGACCAATGCCATGGAGAAACGGTATTGGAAAATATTTCTTCGGTTTTATAAAGAGTATTTTAAGCTTCCAAAAGTATCGTTGCTTATCGGAGTGTCCCTTCTGCTCTTTTTCGCAATGAGAACAGTACCCAAAGAAGTTGGCAAGTATGTCCCTGGACTATCCATAATGGTGATTTTGGTGATTTTTTATGTAATACTATTCAGGAATAGAAGAAATCAGAAAGCAAAAGTCAGAAAATGGCTTTTAGGGGATATGATTGCAGCTAATGGTAACGTATTCTTGGGTTTGAATTTTGTTTTACAATTTGCGATGTTCCCTGGTTTTGTAGAAGAAATCTTGGAAAAACCAGTGGGTGCGTTTTTGATTTCTTTTGGAATTGTCCTGCTATTTCTTTTGTTTCATGTTATGGTAAATGTTATTCCGCCAAAGGCTGAAGAGCTCCTTTCAGAAACATATCCTGAATACAAAATGGTTGAATAAATGTCCCCAAGTTTCGAACGGGTTCCGTCATTAGATAAATAGTATTAATCTTAAAATAGTATTAGAAATGAAAGATTTTATGATGATTTTTATCGGGGCCGATTACCAGGAATTAGGATTGTCGCCCGAACAATTACAAGACCGTATGGGGAAGTGGTTTGGATGGAATGACAAGATGGAGGCGCAGGGTATTTTAAAAGGAGGTAATGCACTTGTTCCAGTTGCTAAACGCGTTTCCGGTCCAGACAGAACAATCACTGATGGTCCTTTTGTTGAAGGAAAGGAGTTGGTAGGGGGTTACTATATCGTATCTGCTGAAAATGCAGAAGCAGTTGTGAAAATTGCCGAGGATTATCCAGACTATGATTTGGGGGGTACGGTTGAAATTCGTGAGATAATGGTATTCGACCAATAATGGAACAGAAGATTGTCGACCATCTTTTCAGACATCAGTATGGAAAGATGGTTGCTATTTTGATACGTTTTTTCGGTTTGTCTAACATTGAAACCATTGAAGACGCTGTTCAGGATACATTTATCAAAGCGACGCTACAATGGAGAAGTCAAATTCCAGAAAACCCCGAAGCCTGGCTTATTAAAGTGGCCAAAAACCGGACCATTGATATACTTAGAAGCGTAAAGGCCGAGAAGAACAGATTTGAAAAAGTAGCCCACAAGGTCGTTTCAAACCACACAAACGATATATTCTTGGATCATGAGATTGAGGATAGTCAACTTCGTATGATTTTTGTGGCATGTCATCCAAGTCTTAAGCCAAAAGAACAAATTGCCTTTGCACTTAGGACCATTTCTGGATTTAATTCTAAAGAAATTGCTGCGGCTCTTTTGATTAAAGAGGAGACCATAAAGAAAAGATTAAGTAGGGCCAAGAAGGTGATTGTTAAAAATAAGATCAAATTTGAGTTTCCTTCAGCCAATGAAGTTCAACAAAGACTTGATCGCGTTATGGAAATTATCTATTTGACCTTTAACGAGGGGTTTCATTCCACAAACAAGACCAAGCTTATTCGTAAAGATCTTTGTGGTGAGGCGATTCGCCTCACCAAACTCCTTTTGAAAAAAGAAAAATTCAGATCGGGAAACTTGTACGCACTTTTTGCCTTGATGTGTTTTCATGCCTCTAGACTGGATAGTAAAACAAATTCTAGCAATGAAATTGTAAATTTAGAACATCAAGACCGTAGCAAATGGTACTTCCCACTTATCAAAGTAGGGAATAATGCCATGAACAAAGCCATGGAATATGAGGTCATCTCTATTTACCATTTTGAAGCGGCGATTGCTGCGGAGCATTTAAAGGCAAAGACTTTTGAAAATACCGATTGGAATAAAATATTGTACTGGTATTCTGAATTATATCAATTACAACCTAGTACTTTCACCCAACTGAATATGGCAATTGTTAATCTGCAATTGAACCATTTAGAAGTTGCACAACGAATACTTGATCAAATAAGCATTGCGAAGCTCGAACAAAGGGCTTACCTGTATTACGGATGTTATGCCGAATATTATGTCAAAAAAAAAGATATTGTTATGGCGATTTCCTGCCTAAATAAAGCAATTCTAAAAACGCACAATGATTTAGAAAAGGACTATTTAATAAAGAGAAAAGTAGTATTGAAATCTCTTTAATCAAAAAGAATTCCTCGATGCTTTGCGTCGAGGTTTCCGGTGAAACTGTCATTCTCGCGAAAGCGGGAATCTAAATTAAAGAATTTCGGTTTTTGAACTTTTAGTTCAAAATGAAACTAGCGAAATACCTCTATGGCTCTGCCTAGAGGATAGTTGGGTTCAAGAAATTCTTTTATTTGAGCACCATTTGTAACAAAACCGATTTTTTACATACTAATTCCAAAGAAGAAATTACCAACCTCAATGTTCAAACACTTCATACGTCTACAATGGAAATCTTTTTTTAGGTCGTCCAATATTGGGAAGGGACTCACCCTTAAAATTATAATGGGATTTTTCGCATTTCTTATGGTTCTGTATTTATTGGGAATGGGAATAGGCCTTTTTTTTATTTTGCGCAAAGCCTTTCCCGATGTAGATCCTATGCTCAAAGTCAGCGAGTACATGTTGTATTGGGTGCTCATGGAGTTGTTTTTTAGATATTTCATGCAAAAGTTACCAGTAATGGATATTAGACCATTGCTTTTATACCCAATCAAAAAGAGTAGTATTACTCATTACATTCTTGTTAAATCGGGACTATCGGGTTATAATTTTTTGTCCTTGTTTATGGCCGTTCCTTTTTCAATCGTTTTGATGGCGGAAGGTTATCCTGTACTTAATGTTTTGGCTTGGTTATTTGCAATAATAGGAATGGTGATCACCATCAATTTCACCAATTTCTTAATCAATAAAAGCGATAAGGTCCTGCTTATTTTGGGGGCCTTGATATTGGGCTTTTACGGAATGGAATATTTTAATGTGATTCCAGTAACTCAATATGCAGGAAAAATATTCTACACATTATATCAAAACCCTGCATTGGCTTTAATTCCCCTAGTTTTGGTATTATATACATATTTTATAAACTATAAATTTCTAAAGAACAGGTTATACCTTGATGCCTCTCTTAAAAAGAAGGCCAAAGAGGCAATAACTTCGGACCTGTCCTGGACCGAGCGATTTGGTGATATAGCTCCATTTCTTCGATTGGATTTAAAATTGATATGGAGAAATAAGCGTACTAAAATGCAAGTATTCATATCATTGGCCATGATTCTTTATGGATTGATCTTTTACGGCATGGATGCCTATGGGGAAACAAGTACAATATATCTGGTCGTAGGGATTTTTATGACCGGGATATTCCTATCTAATTTTGGCCAATTTATACCTGCTTGGGACAGTGAATATTACGGAATGATGATGTCCCAGAACATACCACT
>JAGLKG010000082.1 GCA_023141835.1 Maribacter sp.
TATTTTGGGTTAAAAACTTTTGTTTCATTTGAATTGGCAATTGTAATCCTATCCGTTTTGGGAGTTATTGGTTTTGCGATAAGGAAAACAGTATTGGACAAAGTTGCAGAAATCTATAGAAAAAAGAAATACGGAATGATTGCGGGTTTCAAGGAACAGAACAGTTAATAGTTTAAAAGATGATAACTACACAAAATTTGACGAAAAGATACGGTAACCAATTGGTTTTGGACATAGAACATCTAGATATCCCGAAAGGCCAAAGTTTTGGTTTGGTAGGGAACAATGGTGCGGGCAAGACTACCTTTTTCAGTTTAATGTTGGATTTGATTCAACCTACAACAGGTCATATTATGAGTAATGATGTACAGGTGAATACCAGCGAAGATTGGAAACCGTTTACCTCGTCATTTATTGATGAATCTTTCTTGATTGGATATTTGACCCCCGAGGAGTACTTCTATTTCATTGGTGAGTTGCGTAATCAAAATAAGGCCGATGTACATGCACTGCTTTCCAATTTCGAAGACTTTTTCCATGGGGAAATCCTCGGTCAGAAAAAATACTTGAGGGACCTTTCCAAAGGAAATCAAAAAAAGGCGGGGATAGTCGGTTCCTTTATAGGGAACCCAGAAGTAATTATTTTGGATGAACCTTTTGCCAATTTAGATCCAACCACCCAAATACGATTGAAGGCGATCATTAAGGATTTAGCAGCTAAACAGGGAGTAACGGTTTTGGTATCAAGTCACGATCTAATGCATGTCACGGAAGTATGTGAACGCATTGTGGTACTGAACAAAGGGGAAATAGTAAAGGATATTCAAACTTCAGCGGAGACATTACGTGAATTGGAAAGTTTCTTTGGCGCTAGTCCTGTTAGCAGTGGGCAAGAATAGGTCTACTTTCCGTTAGCCCTTCGGACTCATAGGGGTATAGAAAAACTTCTCACGGATGACTTTCCCATTTTCCACCTGATAAGGACATAACTCAACTAGAGTATTTCTACCACCTTCTTTAAATGTAGCTTCCATGGTCAATCGACATGAAAAGAAATTATAGGCACAAAAGGTTTTGGAACCTCCATTCTTGTATGCTATAGAGACCAAAAAGTAAGTTGGGCTTT
The DNA here is from genome assembly GCA_023141835.1 of Maribacter sp. Lineage (GTDB taxonomy): Bacteria > Bacteroidota > Bacteroidia > Flavobacteriales > Flavobacteriaceae > Maribacter_A. The sequence goes on from JAGLKG010000082.1 coordinate 1,127, forward strand.
CGCCTGTGGCCTACAATAACAAATACAATGGAAGTATGTCGAGCATTGGGAGGCCGTCGATATGGTAGTTTTGTCCCTTTCCCACAATGGAAATGGAGAGACTTTAAGTTTGTATTGTTGTAAGACAGCTTTCCATTAAATACATGATCGACATGGAATACAGGTCTTTTATACTCTTCCCTTTCTATTTTTATCGACCAAATGCATAATAAACCAGTCGTTTTTCAGTTAAGAATGTGTACGAATACAAGGAATTTTGAAGCTTCAATATAAAATCATTCTAAAAGCCGTTTTGACGGCAGTTGTTTTTAGCGCTTGCTCAACAAAAAAAGACGCGTTTCTTAACAGAAATTGGCATGCTATGAACACCAAGTTCAATACATTGTACAATGGCGATATCGCTTTTGAACAAGGTAGGGAAGAGCTCAATGCCAGTTACCAGGATGATTATTGGGAAGTATTGCCTATAGAACGGCTGGAAGTTACTGAAAACATAAAGCTCGATTCCGAAGACAACAATCCGAACTTCATTATTGCAGAGGAAAAAGCCACCAAGGCCATCCAGAAACATAGTATGGATATCGAAGAGGAAGAACGAAACCCTCAAACTGACGAGGCTTTTTTGCTTTTAGGGAAAGCAAGGTATTTTGATCAGCGTTATATGCCCGCCCTGGAAGCTTTCAACTATATCTTAAGAAAGTACTATGAAAGCGATAAACTGAATGAGGCCAATATCTGGAGGGAAAAAGTGAATATACGTTTGGAGAATGAGGAGCTTGCCATTAAGAACCTAAAACGCCTTATGAAGTTCGAGACCTTGAAAAATCAGGAATATGCTGATGCTAGGGCGATGTTGGCACAGGCCTATATAAATCTCAATGCTCCCGATACCGCCATCCAACAACTTAAAATCGCTTCGTATTATACCAAAAGGAACCCTGAAAAGGGAAGATATTATTACATCATTGGGCAACTTTACAATCAGTTACAACATAAAGACAGTGCAAACTACGCTTTTGATAAGGTAATCGATTTAAATAGAAGGTCGCCCCGTATTTACATGATAAATGCCCATTTGCAGAAAATAAAGAATACCGAACTCACAGATGTGAACAAGGAAGAACTGCTTGAATATATTACAGAATTGGAGGAAAACAGAGAAAATCGCCCTTTTTTAGATAAAATATATCGTCAGTTGGCTGAATATCATTTAGAGACCCAATCAGATAGTCTGGCATTGGTATATTTCAACAAATCGCTACGGGCTACCCAAAACATGCCCAGACTGAATGCCTTGAACTATGAGAATTTGGCCGTATACAACTTTGATTTGAACGAATATAAGACTGCAGGCTCTTATTATGATAGTGTATTGACCAACCTTCCCGAAAACACAAAAAAATACAGATCGATTAAAAAAAAGTTTGACAATCTCGAAGATGTAATCAAGTATGAAGACATTGTGCATTATGCGGACAGCGTGATTACACTATATGATCTTCCTAAAGACCAACAGGTTACATTCTTTGAGGAACATATTGAAGCCCTGAAAAAGGCAAAGGAAGAAGCTGAAAAAAAAGAAGTAGATCGTATAACAGAAGGGTTTGCAGCTTTTGCAAAAAGTAAAGGCGGTAAGGAAAATAAGGGCAAGTTCTACTTTTATAATCTGACCAGTCTAGGCTATGGAAAGAATGATTTTACCAATAAATGGGGTAACCGTACGCTTGAAGATGATTGGCGCTGGTCTAACAAAAATACAATTGCCATTACTAATGAAAGTGGAGAAGCTACTGCGGATGCAGGTAGTCAAGAAGAGTTAACAGATGAGGAAAAATATTCAGTTAAGTTCTATTTGGACCAGATTCCTACAGAGATTGCGATTATTGATAGTTTGAAAGGAGAACGGAATTTCGCCAACTATCAGTTGGGTTTGATTTATAAAGAAAAATTCAAAGAGAATCTTTTGGCCTCGGACAAATTGGAAGAGGTTTTAATATCAAAGCCTGAAGAACGATTGATTCTTCCTTCAAAATACAATCTATATAAGATTTATGAAGAAGAAGGTAGTCTGTTGGCGAATGATATGAAAGCTAACATAATCAAGAACCATCCAGATTCGCGCTATGCTGTAATATTATTAAATCCTGCAGCAGTGCTTGAGGGTAATTCCGATAGTCCAGATGCACAATACGTTAAGCTTTATAAACTATTTCAAGACCAAGAGTTCCTACATGTAATTACTGCCACTGAAGAAAGCATAAACAAATATACAGGAGACCCAATAGTTCCTAAGTTCGAAATGCTAAAGGCGAATGCCATTGGAAGGTTGCAAGGATTTAATGATTTTAAAGAAGCTTTGAACTATGTTGCTTTGACGTACCCCAACAATCCAGAGGGTAAAAAGGCAGAGCAGATGGT
>JAGLKG010000083.1 GCA_023141835.1 Maribacter sp.
CCTTTAACCTTGAAATTTGGAAAAGGGAACTTAAGTTTCATATGTCCGAGTTGGAATTGTTTCAACAAAAATTAGAGGAAATTACCAGTAGAGAGCCCATAGGAAAATCTTCATTGGAACTGGAAAGCTTTCAAAACCGGATAATGATCGAAAGGGATGCTATCCGCAAACTATTACATCGCTGTCGCGCCAAATTGGGAAATCTTCACAGTGCCGATCATTATAAAAATGTGGGTGGCCAGTTGCAATACGAGAAAAGATCCTTGTACGATGACCTGAAACACTACATAAAATTACATTATGAATTCAAGGAAGCCGTAATGGACTTCTTTTTAAAGTGGGTATAGATACCATTTCTAAAATTTCATGACTTTTTGAAACAATTCAATAACCCTGGCTGAAACATCAGGTTTATTTGAAGGCCTGTTAATTTTTCAACTAAGACCAAAAGACCTTTGTTTTTTTAGGCTTCTTTGTTTCTATAATTGCCGATATCCTATCCCAAATAGGAGAGTAGGAGGATTATTATTTTGAGATTCCTGTAAGAAGTATCAATACGCTAGATTGGTTAATCGACACAAAAACAATAGCGGATGATGTTCCTGCCAATTGTGGAGAATAAACGATATTACATGTTACTAAAAAGAAAAGCTCGGGAACCACCCCGAGCTTTTTAATTAAGAAAAAACCAAACTAACCTTTTTTTTTCATAGCATTTTTAGCTTGCGTTGCTTTAGACGCATAAATAAGTAATTCCTTAAAAATATTTTAAAAAAAGAAAAAGCCTCGACCCTACATCGAGGCTTTTAAATCAAAATCAAAAAACCAACCTAAACACATGAACTAATTAATAACTAAATTTCAATTTTCTAATTCATAGCAATTTGTATATATAACAACCATATACTAAAATACCCTACCTGTTTTCTAAAAAAAATTCATCTTTTTCTCTAAACTCCTATTGTAACGCATTATTTTTTATGTAAAATTTTTCAAATCCAGTTCATGCAACTGGTATTTTACCTGTGGTTTTGATTATCTTTATAGCTACAAATGACAAGAAAAATGACTACTGAATTCTTTGATGAAATAAAAGAGGAATTGCGTAAAGGAGCGTATGAACAGGGGCATCCTTTCCGATATTTTGCAATGGCTACCCTTGGGGTTGATAAGTTGGCCAGATTAAGACTTATCGCCTTACGTAATGTTTCCCAAGATTTAAAATTGACCTTTTTCACGGATAAGCGTTCAAAAAAAATGCTGCATATCAAAGAGAATAATAAGGTAAGCCTGTTGTTCTACCATCCGCAAAAGCTTTTACAACTTAGAATAGAAGGAATTGCCCGAATCAACGCAGACCAGTTTCAGATTCAAAAATCTTGGGAGAACATAGGGACAGAATCAAGAAAGGACTATATAACCAAGGAAGCTCCGGGAAGTCCTTTGGAAAGTCCTGATTCATTGGAATACCTAAAAGAAGGCGATTATTTCTCAATTGTGGAGATAAATCCCTTCAGAATTGAATATTTAAAACTCAATACTGCAGGGCATACTAAAATCAGGTTTTCTAAGCGTGAAAAAGGTTGGTCCAGTGAATTTCTGGTACCTTGATCATACTTTTACTTCATTGTATCTAAAATAACCGTAATATCCTCTTTTGTGGTATCTGGATTAATAAAACAAAACCGGGCAACCGTTTCAGCCTTATTGTTCACAATCCATTTAGTCGGGGTTACCAAGGCCAAACCATCGTTATGGTTTTTATAGGTCCAATTTATATAGTCATCTGGGGACCAACCTTTTCTACGGAATAATACGCAGGATAGGCTCGGTTCCCTAATCAATTCCAAATCAGTATTTTCTTCAATGAGCTTACCTGCCAAATTTGCAAGTTTTATACCCATTTCAACCGCCCATTTATATCGATCCGTACCATTCATGGCCAGCGAAAACCAAAGTGGAAGTCCCCTCACCCTCCTTGTTAGCTGTATTTGATAATCGGCCGGATTAAACCCTTGGGCGCCTTCATCCTTGAAAATTTCAAGGTAGGATCCTTCCTGTGCGTGTGCTGCTTTTGCCAATTCCGGGTTTTTGTAAATAACCGCACCACAATCATAGGGTGAAAACAACCATTTATGGGGATCAATGGTAATACTGTCCGCCCTCTCAATGCCCTTGAATAAATGACGGACAGAATCCGCTGCCAATGCTCCTCCTCCGTATGCCGCATCTACATGGAACCAAAGCTTTTCCTGTTCACAAACTTGGGCTATTCCATCCAAATCATCAATGATTCCAGCATTGGTCGTTCCTCCTGTAGCCACAATAGCAAAAAGTCGCTTCCTCTGATGCCCTTCTAATTGGGCTATTTTACGTTTTAAATCTTCTGCCGACATTAAATCCTCCGTTTCGACCAGCAATACATCGGCATCAATGACCTTCGCCATGGCCTTTATGGAGGAATGTGCCCCTGCAGATGTAATCATCAGGGCCTTCTCATTCAAATTATCGGGATTTCTACGCCAATACTCCCTAGCGGTCACCATGGCGGAGAGATTGGCCGCTGTACCCCCACTGGTAAAAACACCAAAGGCCTCAGAAGGCAATCCGGTAAGGGAAACCAACCATTTCATAGCTTCATTCTCACAAAATATCCCCCCAGCCCCTTCCATCCAATACGCTCCATGAATGCTGGAGGCAGACGTAACAAGGTCGAACATGATTGCCGCCCTGGTCGGTGCTGCAGGAACAAAAGCCAAATGCCTTGGGTGATCTATAGGAACAGTTGCCTTTACCAAAACATCCTTAAATAAATGAAATGCCTTTTCCCCACCAATACCCTTTGCAGTGACTGTTTCCCCTACCAATTTCCGGAGTTCTTCCTCTTTTTTGGGCTGGCCTAGTTCCGGTGAGGTATTGGTAATCCGATTAATGGCATATTTCATGACATCCAGGGTCATTTCAACCAATTCTATATCAACATTGTGCATCGACGAAAAGTTTATACAAAAATAAACGATTGGCCATGAAAATAGGGAAGAAAGTTGTGTTAAACCCCTAGAACGGAAAAATCTATTTTAAGGGGTTGCAGGTCATTCATCAAGATAGGTATCAATGCTTCGCCATATTCCAAATACAGCTCTGAAAAATTCAAATTTCGTTCTTGCAGCGATTGGTTCGGAAATAGTTCGTTTTGAAGTTCGGTCATACGCTGCACATGATCTTTCAACTTTCTCTTTTGGGCTTTTAGAAGTCGCTTTTCCAAAGCGTCCAAACCTTTAAGCTGCTTTACCTCTTGCGCTTTTACTGCCCCCCAAAATGATTTATCGGTTTGTTCCGCAAGGTCGTACATTGCCTTGAACTGTTCACACAGATGGTTTTTCTGAACGGAGAAATCAATATCGATATTTGAGATTTCGCGGATCTTCTTATTGATAAGACTACTTTGTCCTAGAAAAAGATCTACCACCGAAAGATTCATTTTTCCCAATTTCTTTCGCTGCTTTTCGGAAACCACTAATGCCGAATTCCGAGGTAATAAAATCGGGAATGCAACGCCCATGGCCTCAAAAGAAACTTTAAGTTCCAGCCAATAGGCCAACTCCCCTCCCCCGCCAATATAACAGAGGTTCGGTAAGATTATCTCTTGGTATAAGGGACGTGCAATTACGTTTGGAGAAAAACGTTCGGGACAATTTTCAAGTTCCTCCAATAATTCATCCTTCGAGAATTCGATTTCAGTATTGTTTACACAAAACGTATTTCCGTTCAACACAATACGCTCCCGTAGCTCACCCTTCAAATAAAAATAATTGATTTCTCTCGGATTGACCTGTATATTATAAGCTTCGGGCAATTCCTGAATCTTGGCAACTGTCTCTGAGACTTTTGTAAAGGCCGTATTTTCAAAAATATCCTTCTTGGCATAGGGCGCCAGTACCCTTTTAAACCCTTTATGATTACCATCTACAATAACAAGTCCGTATTCCCCAAAAAGGGCATTGGCCAAAAACCGAGTTGCCTCGGCCAAATTATCGTGTTCGAAATAAGCCGCTTTAAAAAGAGACTTTAAGGTCTCGGCATTGCCGCTACTTGGCAATTCATTGGCAAAAGCCTCGTAGACCTCCTGAAGTCCATCGGTATTCAAATGACCAACCGCCCCTGACGCATCTCTATTCCAGTGTAGTTTCTTAGCATTAAAATTGAAATAATTGATTTCCTCAAAATCATGGTCTTCAGTGGCCATCCAAAATACGGGCACGAAATTGAACCTCGGATATGTTTTTTTTAATTGGGTTGTGAGGTTTATTGTGGAAATGATCTTATACAGAAAGTATAGTGGCCCTGTAAACAAGTTAAGCTGGTGACCTGTGACCACGGTAAAGGTAATGGGTTCTTTTAGCTGTATGAGATTTGTCCTTGTCTTACTCGAAACGGATATCCCTTTATATTGTTCTTGGAGGACATCATAGAGAACAGTCCTATTTTCCTCTGGGTAATTCGTTGCCTTTTCGGCAATCTGCTCCTTAAAATTCTCGAGTTTCGGAAGGCGGTTATAAAAAGGTTGCAAGGTTTCCTTGCCATCTATATAATCACAAATCAAATCGGAAAAATATCCGGTTTGCCTAAAGGGTAAACAATCAATATCCATACAAACTTTAAAAATCAAAGGTAAATATATAACTCTTGGTTTTTCTTGTTCCTAAAAATACGTTAATTACTTCTAGCTGTTGACCGTCAAAGGCTGCATCTAGTAGAAAGTTGAAGGAAATTCTCACTATAAATGATTAATTTAGACAGCCACAATTCAATGCATCGAATATGAAGCGATTTCTACCCTTTATCACCCTATTTCTCATTTTTGCCGTAAAAGCCCAAGATTTAAAATCACCCTCGCAGTTTTTAGGGTATGCATTGGGTTCCCAGTTTACAAGACACCATCAGGTAGTCGATTATTATGAGTATCTGGCCCAAAATGCATCGGATCGTGTGCAGCTTCAAGAATATGGTAAGACCAACGAACTCAGACCTCTACTACTTGCCTATGTTTCTTCAGCGGAAAATATGGAAAATCTACAAAGTATTCGTACAGCCCATTTGCAAAGCACTACGGGTGAAGGTAATGCTACCAAGGCAATCGTTTGGCTAAGCTATAATGTACATGGCAATGAAAGTGTAAGTACGGAAGCCTCAATGCAGACCATATATGAGCTATTGACCCGTAAAAGTGATTATTTGGAAAATACCGTGGTCATTATGGATCCCTGTATTAATCCTGACGGTCGTGACCGTTATGTGAATTGGTACAATCAGTATAAAAACGTTCCCAACAATGTGGACCCAAATAGCAAGGAGCACCATGAAGGATGGTGGAACGGCAGAAGTAACCATTATATGTTCGATTTAAATCGTGATTGGGCCTGGTTGACCCAGATTGAAAGCCGAAACCGACTTAAGGTCTATAACAAATGGATACCCCATGTGCATGTTGATTTTCATGAACAGGGTGTGGACAGCCCTTATTATTTTGCCCCGGCATCAGAACCTTACCATGAGGTCATAACGCCATTTCAACGAGATTTCCAGAGGACCATTGGTAAAAACCACGCCAAGTATTTTGATGCCAACGGTTGGTTCTATTTTACCAAGGAAGTTTTTGATCTGTTGTACCCTAGTTATGGGGATACCTACCCTATGTACAACGGAGGTATTGGCATGACCTATGAGCAAGGGGGCAGCGGAAGGGCCGGTTTGGGAATTATTAACAGTATCGGTGATACGTTGACCCTTAGCGATAGAATTGCCCACCACCATACTACGGGATTGTCAACCGTAGAGGTATCTGGTAAGAACGCTGCAAAACTGAATGCGGAATTCAAGAAATTCTACAGAAACAAAAACTACAAGTACAAAAGTTATGTCTTGAACGGTGATGCCGACAATATAGAGACATTGATACAACTTTTGGACCAGCATGAAATTAAATACGAAAGTGGCAAATCGGCCACTATAAAAGGATTCAAGTACAATACCGGCAAAATGGGAAGTATAAAGAGTTCAAAAAATAGTTTGGTGATATCAACGGATCAGATCAAAAGTACATTGGTAAAAGTATTGTTCGAACCTAATGCAAAACTCAGTGATTCCGTTACTTATGATATTACGGCCTGGTCCCTGCCCTATGCCTACGGCTTAGATGCCTTAGCATCCCAAAGTCCGGTTTCAGGCGTGCCTTACAAAAAGCAGGTCGTTTCCTCCCTAAAGCTTGATAAAAATGCCTATGCTTTTTTGACGGAGTGGAACAGTTTTAAAGATGCCCGATTTTTGGCAGAGCTATTGCAAAACAAAATCAAAGTACGGCATTCCTACAAACCATTCTCCTTGGATGGCAAAACGTATGACAGGGGAAGTTTGATCATTACCAAAGGGGATAATAAAAACAATTCCTCCTTTTTAGGAACGTTGAACAAGATAGCCAACAAGCATACCATTTCATTAACTGCAACGGCAACGGGATTTGTTGATAGTGGAAAGGATTTTGGTTCGCGCTATGTACAAATGATCCCCAATCAAAAAATAGCCATCCTTTCCGGCAAACCAACCTCAACTTTGAGGTTTGGTGAAGTCTGGCATTTTTTCGAACAACACTTGAAATACCCCATAACGGTCATAGACTCTGATTATATGGGTAAGGTAGATTTCTCATCATATGATATTCTCATATTGCCAGATGGCAAAGGCTATAAAAAATTCCTTGACGCGGCTAAATTGGGTGCGCTTAAAGATTGGGTTTCGAATGGCGGAAAACTTATTGCAATGGGTGGTTCAATAAAAGGACTAGCGGCTAAGAACGGATTTGGAATAAAAGCCAAGGAAAAAGTGAAAGATTCCACCAAAAACCTGCAGGTTTTTGACGAATCCCAAAGGGAACGGATTAAGAAGTCCATTACAGGAGCCATTTTCAAAACCAAGGTAGACAATACGCACCCCTTGGCCTATGGGTATCCCAATACCTATTTTTCTTTAAAATTGGGTTCTGATGCTTATGAATACCTGGATACTGGATCTGTTGTCTATTTGGAAGACGGACAAAACGAGCCTATGGCTGGCTTTGCAGGCAGTGAGGCCCAGAAAAAAATAGTGAACACCTTGGTCTTTGGAGTAGAAGAGCATGGTGCAGGACAGGTGGTGTATCTGGTTGATAATCCTCTTTTTAGGGGGTTCTGGGAAAACGGAAAGCTCTTCTTTGCCAATGCCCTTTTTATGGTGCACTGATTTTCACCATGTATCGCATAGAATCGTTGTAGAATTAAATGAACAAAAAACCAAAAACCCGAACAAAATGTACTGTTATCTGCAATTTTATAGGGGATAACGGTATATATAGTACTGATATAACAAGTTGGCAGTTATTATGACCTAACTCCAATCTGATTCTTCCAAAGTGAAAATCTCACTCATTTCTACTTCAAAGATTTGAGCTAATCTCAAAGCTAAAACTGTTGATGGAACATATTTACCTAATTCCATAGCATTAATTGTTTGCCTACTAACTTTTGCCAATTTAGCTAAATCAGCTTGAGTAATATTTTTTTTTGCTCTTTCCACTTTAATACTATTCTTCATAACTAGCTGATTTTTTTAGTTTAGAAATTTGCCAATTAAATCTAATGATGAAAAACAGTAAAACTGTGAACATATTAAATATCATAACCCATAAAAAAGATAAATCAAATATGAATATAAATGAGATTAAAAGAATTCCATAATTAACATAAACAGCCCAAACTAGGGATTCAAGTCTTATTTTGGAAATATATTCATCTTCAGATTTTTCTTTCGAAAAAGCTACTAGTAATGAACTAATTATTACCAAAACTCCTAAGACTTCATTCAAAATATTATTCTCGACCATTCCAATAAGATATTTATTGCCAAAAAGTTCATCAATAAAAATAGCTGGAACTTTGAAATCTAAAAAATCAGGTTCGTATTCTAGAATAAGAGTTATTAAACCAATGATTGCGGCTGGAATAAATATTAACCAACCGATTTTCTTGTATTTGTTAGGAAATAGATAATTTACTTTCATTGTATGCTAATTTAATTTTGAGTAAATGTAAAATAAATAAAACTAAAAGACAAATATACTTTACTTTAAGTAAAAAGTATATTACTGCCAACAAAACCTATAAACAATACGGGCTTCTTTTAAATCACAGGGTTTGCGTATTTTTATGAAGTCCGCAAAATCTTTTGGATTTTGCTTTGTACAGAAAAAAATAAATCAAAACAAAAAGCTTTTGCTACGAGCTAATCCGAAAGTGAAGTGTATTCTTTGCTCCCGTAATGTTCATAGCTCAGGCGTTGGCTTTAATTTAAAAAATATGAATATATATAA
>JAGLKG010000084.1 GCA_023141835.1 Maribacter sp.
TCTTCCTGAGCCATTAAATTGCCTATTGCCGATAGATAGAGCAATATTGAAAAATTAAAAACCATAGCCTTCATATACTACCTTTTGATTCACATTTTCTTAATCCAAAATACTAATAATAATCTGTATTTTTATGCAAATTATTATTAGATGCAACAGCTTATAGAACGATTTCTGAAGTATGTGACTATTGATACCCAGAGCGACCCCAATTCAGATACCACACCAAGTACTGAAAAACAGTGGAATTTAGCTACCGAATTGGCCTACGAACTGGAACGCATAGGCTTGAAGGATGTAACTATAGATGATAATGCTTACATCATGGCCACTTTGCCAAGTAATATGGATAAGCCTACTCCTACAATTGGATTTATTTCGCATTTTGACACTACCCCTGATTTCTCTGGCACCGATATAAAACCTCAAATTATAAGAAATTATGACGGAAAGGATATTGTTCTGAACGCCCAGGAAAATATCATTTTATCTCCCGATTATTTTGAAGACCTATTACTTTATAAAGGTCAGACCCTAATCACCACAGATGGGACGACGTTACTTGGAGCCGATGACAAAGCTGGAATTGCTGAGATTGTAACTGCCATGGAATTTATTATCCAGCACCCTGAAATAAAACATGGCGAAGTTAGAGTTGCCTTCACCCCTGATGAGGAAATAGGTCGCGGAGCGCATAAATTCGATGTGGATAAATTTGGTGCTGATTGGGCCTATACTGTTGACGGAAGCCAAGTAGGGGAATTGGAATATGAGAATTTCAATGCAGCTGGTGCCAAAGTAGTCATTAAAGGTAAAAGTGTACATCCGGGGTACGCGAAAGGAAAAATGGTCAATGCCATAAGTATCGCCAATGAGTTCATTGCGATTCTACCTCTAGAAGAAACACCGCAATGCACTAGTGGCAGGCAAGGTTTTTATCATGTTCATCATTTTAAAGGTGAGATTGAGTATGCAGAATTTGAATTGATCATCCGAGACCATGATAATTCCCATTTTGAGAAGCGAAAAGACTTGTTGCGTAAAATCGCCGAAAAACTAAATAACGATCACAACAATTGCATTGAACTGATAATAAAGGACCAATATTACAATATGAGAGAAAAAGTAGAACCTGCTTTTCATATCGTGGAAATTGCAAAAGTAGCGATGGAATCAATTGGTATTACCCCTATTATAAAACCTATCAGGGGAGGTACCGATGGATCCCAATTGAGCTTTATGGGCCTACCCTGTCCCAATATCTTTGCTGGTGGTCATAACTTTCATGGTAAATACGAATATGTTCCTGTGGAAAGTATGCAAAAAGCAGTAGAGGTTATCGTTAAAATTTGCGTAATCACCGCTGATCAAGTCTAATTTTATAGATAATTCAGAAAAAGTCGAAACCTATTTCATCAAAGAGAATCCATTTCAAGAGGGTATTGCAAAACTTAGGGAATTAGCCCTTAAGACCAAGTCGGTGGAAGATTATAAATGGGGCGGGGGGTGCAGGTTTATACGAAAGACGGTAAAAACGTATAGGGCATTATGGCCTTCAAGAATCATTTTAGGTTGTGGTTTTTTAATGGCGTATTTTTATCCGACCTCTCCCCAAATTATTGGAAAATGCGCAAAAGGGAAGACCAAAGCCATGCGTCATTGGAAATTTAAATCAAATACTTTTGACAAGGCAACTGTATTGGCCTACATGAATGAAGCCATAGAAAACCAGAAAAAGGAGTTGAGGATAATGCCCGAAAAGAGCAAAACTGTCAAAGTTGAAATTCCTGACCTTTTGAGAAGTGAACTTGAAAAGATCCCTAACCTTATGGAAGCTTTCAACGTTTTTTTACACTATAAGCAGAGGAACTTTTGCGAATATATTGCAAATGTCAAACAGATTAAAACAAAATTGGCAAGACTAACAAAAATCATACCTATGATTAACCAAGATGTTGGACTAAATGATTAATACCGAAAATAAGATAGATTCCCACTTTAGTGACAATTCCTATTTCATACAAAACTAAATCAAACCCTTGGCAATTTCCAACCGTTGTGATACGTCGCCTTTAAGAACTCATTTGCAGATTCTTGCTTAAATTTCCCTGTTGTTTCATCCCAATAAATCCTATCTCCAGACTTAAAGGCTACATTGCCCATATGGGATACCAAAGCAGCATCATAACCAACTTTGATAGGCGCATTCAATAAGGACGTATCCCTACTTTTAACGGCCTCAATGAAATTAACGGTATGCAAATCCAATCCGCTGCCTTCGTTTTGTTGTATTGGGATACTTTCCATACGTTTGCCAGGTTCCTTACCCCAGCCCTTGAATTCATTTTCGGCAATAACCTCCCAACCACTTCGATCAAGAACCAGAGTACCATTATTCCCAATAAATGCGATGCCATGATTACGCCCATAATTACCACCATCTATACCTGTGGCATGTTCCCATAAGATTGAAAAACCTTCGTATTCAAAAACCGTCTGCAATGTATCAGGCGTTTCTGAAGCATCATCGGGATACGCAAATTTACCGCCCAAGGCCATGACGGATTTTGGCATCCCTGCTTTCATCCCGTACAAGGCGTAATCTATTAAATGGACCCCCCAATCGGTCATTAATCCTCCTGCATAATCCCAAAACCATCTGAAGCTGAAATGAAACCTGTTCTTGTTAAAAGCCCTTTTTGAAGCAGGACCCAACCACATATCATAATCTACCCCTTGTGGTACTGGGGCATCAGGAATAATAGGCACGGGACTCATCCAACCTTGATATGCCCAGGCCTTGGCCAAACGTATTTCTCCCAGCTTGCCAGAATGCACATAATTTATAGCGTCCACGAAATGTGGCTGGCTTCTTTGCCATTGCCCGATCTGTACAATACGGTCACTTGCCCCAACATAGTTCAACATGATATTGGCCTCTTGTATAGAGTTTGCAATTGGTTTCTCGCAATAGACATCTTTGCCCGCTTGAAGAGCGTCGGTTAATTGCAAGCAATGCCAGTGGTCCGGTGTTCCTATGACAACTACATCTATATCCTTGTTCTCAAGTAATTTCCTATAGTCCTTGTACCATTTTGGTTTTTTAATTCCGGCTTTATCCAAATCCGAAGTTCTAGATTTAAGCACATTCTCATCTACATCACAAAGGGCAATTACATTGACCTCGCTGATTTTCAACATTGAGGTAAGGTCGCTAAAACCCATCCCATTACAGCCTATTAAACCAACGTTGATGGTATCGTTGGGACCCACCTTTTTACGCAGTGTCGCAAGAAGTTCTATAGGAAATAAAAACGCTGCTCCTGAACTGGCCAGAGCCAATGAACTTTTCTTAATGAAATTTCGTCTATCGTGATACATACCCTATAATTTAGTAAGGCATGAATATAGCGATTTCCATTCAAATTCAAGCACAAAAAAGCCGATTTCGCAATCGGCTTTTTAAGGTTATTTGACGGTAAATCCTTGTCTATTTTGCAGCGGGTGGATTCAGCTTTTTACTCATTTCCATTGATATTGCCGAACGATCAAACTTTAGCTTCCCAGCCATAGTTTCAATGACACAGGAGGCATCTTTTTCATTAAGATCTATCACTTTGCCGTGAAGACCACTTTTTGTAATGATCTTATCTCCCCTTTTTAATTTTGCCGCAAACTTTTTCTCATCTTTTTGACGTTTCATTTGCGGACGTATCATAAAAAAATACGCCACCACAAAAATCAATATCATCGGGAGAAAATCCATTATATTACCACTTCCCATTCTATATATTTAAAATTAAATCTTACTTATTTTACAGGACCTACCGGTGCTGCGCCCTTAGGGTTGACAAAAGCCTTTATTCTCAAAAGCTCTGAACCTTTGGCCGTGTTGGCCGTAACGGTAATGGTTTTTGTCACTTGGTTTTGCCCTGATCCATTAAATTTAACCAATAGTTCTCCTTTTTCACCAGGAGCAATTGGCTCTTTAGGAGGGTTTGGAACTGTACAACCACAGCTACTTGTTGCATTGGTAATTATCAATGGTGCATTACCTGTATTGGTAAAGATAAATACCGTCTCCTGGGGAGTGCCTTGCTCAATAGTTCCGAAATCATGCTCTGCTTTTTCGAATTCCATAACAGGAACTTGTTTTGAGGCTTCATCTCTTTCAGCTGCAACCGCAACATTATCTGTTTTTACTTTACTTGAGGCATTCTCCTTACAGGAAACAAAGGCCATAATTGATAGAAGACTTAGGCTTACTATTGCTCTTTTCATTTGTCAAAATTTTTAATTCGTTGCAAAATTAAAGAAATAATTTATAATAGACCCCGACCCACCTTTTTTAGTTTGCCTTCGGTCTTATACTCCTTCACTAGTTTATCCAGGATTCCATTTATAAAAATGCTGCTTTTAGGTGTTGAGTACTCCTTAGCTATCTCTAAAAACTCGTTAATCGTTACTTTCTCGGGTATCGAGGGGAAATTCAACAACTCACAGATCGCCATTTTCAACAAAATGGAATCTATATCAGCTATTCGGTCTTTGTCCCAGTTCGGGGTTTTACCTTCAATCTCTTTTTCCCACATGCTATTATTCAATAGGGTTTTGGTTAAAAGTTTGTTGGCAAAATTCATATCCTCATCATCTTTGAGCAATCTGGGCAAAAAGAAAGAAGCATTCTGTTCTTCCTTAACTTTCTTAAACTGCCTTAAAATAAAGGTGTTCACAATAGGAACATCATCTACCCATGTCAGTTTATCATCCTCAAAATATTCATATATCTTTTCATTAGTTGCAATGACTTCCTTAAACAGCGTGCTAATGAATTCCTTATCCTCTTGATAGGAATTGGAAGATTTATTCATATAATCTAGGTAAACCTTGCTTTCAACAATTGCCTTATGAATGAGCTTTACATATTCTTCATTCAAATACCAATTCTTCAATTTCCTTTTTTCGAGTTCGGATTTCAACGGACCATTGCCTACCAATTGCAATAATAATCTATTGTTTACAAATCTTTCCTTATCCGGAAACGCATCAGAGCGGTTTGAAAGATATTTTTTTGAGGAAAGTCGGACCTGGGTCGCCGCTAGTTGCTGGACTTCAATGAACAGGCTTAACACAAGTAAATAAAGGGTATACATGTTCTCAATACTTACTTTTAAAAACTTCTCCTGTTTTTCAAGGGAGTCATCCTTTGATTGGGTCAGGGCGTAAATACATTGCATTACTTTTACCCTAATGTGCCTTCTTGTAAGCATGTTTAAAGAACTTTTTATTGAATTGTGTTACTTTCTGGGCGTAAAAATAGTAATCTATTTTTAATCCTTGCTAGAGTTAGATCATTATCTTATTTATATATTTTATAACATTTGGTTTTAAGGCAATCTTCTATCTTTGGCAAATGGATAAACACAAGGCCCAATAGCTGATCAGCTCTATGAAAGAACTAAAACATTTAAACAAATACTTCAAAAAATATTGGTTAAAACTTTTGGTTGGTATGGCAATCACCGTAATCGCCAAAATCTTTCAATTGGTAATGCCGTCCTATGCGAATAAATCTATTAGGGTCGTTGAAGGTTTTATTGGTGGCGAAATATCGACCGAAATAGCCAAAAGCACACTATTGGAATATATTCTCATTATTGTCGGTGCCGCTCTATTATCGGGGTTTTTCACGTTTTTAATGAGGCAAACCATTATTTACGTTTCCCGATACATAGAATTCGATTTAAAGAATGAGGTATTTGATCATTACCAGTTCTTAAGCTTAAATTTCTATAAGAAGAATAGAACGGGTGACCTCATGAACCGCATAAGTGAAGATGTAGGACAAGTAAGAATGTATGCAGGGCCAGCCCTGATGTATGGCATGAACACCGTTACCCTGTTCGCATGTATCATTCCAATAATGTTCATAACCGCTCCGACCTTGGCCGCCTACACCTTGATTCCGTTACCCATACTTTCCGTTCTTATATATCAAATAAGCAAAATAATACATAAGCGAAGTACAGTGGTACAAGAATACCTTTCGTCGCTTTCCACATTTACACAAGAGGTCTTTTCAGGAGTTTCGGTCATAAAGGCTTATGCTATTGAGCCTCAAATAAATGCTGAGTTGACCGCATTGGCATTGGAAGGGAAACAAAAAAGCATGGATCTTGCTAAAGTAAATGCATGGTTTTTCCCTTTAATGATCCTGCTTATTGGCATAAGTAACATTTTTGTCATATACATTGGAGGGCAACAATATATTAATGGTGAAATTGACTCAGTCGGGGTTATTGCCGAGTTCGTCCTTTATGTAAATATGTTGACATGGCCGGTTGCCATTGTAGGTTGGTTGACATCAATAATTCAACGTGCAGAAGCCTCCCAGAAGAGAATCAATGAGTTTTTGAACCAAGTCCCTGAAATTAAGAATGATGTTATGGAACTTACCCCTATCAATGGCAAAATAGAATTCAAAAATGTGACATTCAAATATGATGACACCAATATAACCGCCTTAAAAAATATTTCGTTTGTAATTGAAGAAGGGCAAACAGTTGCAATTCTCGGTAAAACAGGTTCTGGCAAGTCTACCATTCTCGATTTAATAGCCCGACTTTACGACGCAACTTCAGGGGAGATTTTAATTGACAATGTTCCCATTAACAATGTTAATCTAAATACTTTACGTAAATCCATTGGAGCTGTACCACAAGATGCATTTCTATTTTCTGATTCGATTAAAAATAACATAAAATTCGGGAATCATGAATCCTCGGATGAAGCTGTTGTCACAGTTTCAAAAAATGCTGTGGTCCATGAAAATATAATGGAATTCAAGAACCAGTATAACACGGTCCTAGGCGAACGCGGAATCACATTGAGTGGTGGTCAAAAACAGCGAGTTTCAATAGCTAGGGCACTTTTGAAAGACCCACAGATCTATCTGTTCGATGATTGTCTCTCAGCGGTCGATACAGAAACAGAGGAAACCATTTTGAATAATCTTGAAAAGGCGTCAAGCAACAAAACGACGATTATTGTGAGCCATAGGATTTCTTCGGCCAAAAATGCCGACAGAATTCTAGTTTTAGATGAAGGCAAATTATTACAAGAAGGCACGCATGAAGAGTTGAATACTACCGATGGATACTACAAAGAGCTTTATTTACACCAACTTACAGAGAAAGAAAACTAAAAAATTGTTGTTCCATAAGCTTTTTTTTTACACTTTTGAACGTGAAACACTAATATTAGATTAACTATACACTACACAAAATGAGCGAAAGGGATTTAATTGACCAGGAAGAGATACATTCAAAAGTTCTAAGAGCTGGCAGAAGAACTTATTTTTTCGATGTCAGAAGCACCAAGGCAGGAGATTATTACTTGACAATTACCGAAAGTAAAAAATTCACTCATGATGATGGTTCATTTCATTACAAAAAGCACAAAATTTATCTATATAAAGAAGACTTTGTGGCTTTCAAGGAAAATGTCGAGGAAATGATGGAATTTATTGTTGATGAAAAAGGAACCGAGGTAATTTCCGAGAGACATCAAAGAGATTTTAAGAAAGAAGAGCACCATCAGAACGGTGAGGTAAAGTCCGAAGAAAATTTTACTGATGTTGATTTTGATGATATCTAGTAGCATTTATAAATTTTAATAAAAACGACCCTGAAAAAAGGGTCGTTTTCTATTTTTAAGGCTGAGCTAATCCAAACCAAAATGAAAAAAACAACTTTCCTTCTAACACTTTTGGTCTCTTATATTTCTATTGCCCAAGAGGCCTTTGACTTAAATTATTATTTACCCCAAAATGTCACTTATGACAAAAATATACCCACCCCGAAGGAAGTCATAGGCCATGAAGTTGGTGAGTGGCATGTTACACATGACAAACTTGTATTCTATATGCGGACCTTGGCTAAGAACAGTGACAGGATCACCATTGAAAATAGAGGGGCAACCTTTGAGGGAAGGCCTATTTTATTACTAACCTTTACTTCACCTGAAAATCACCAGAATATTGAAAAAATCAGACAAGACCATATTGCGCTTACCGAGGTTGAAGGCAGCTCATTAGTAACCCATGAAATGCCCATTGTAGTTTACCAAGGATTCTCTATTCATGGTAATGAACCTAGTGGTGCAAATGCAGGTTTGGCCTATGCCTATTATTTGGCCGCTGCCCAAGGTCCTCAAATTGAGGAGTTGTTGGATAACTTGGTTATTTTAATGGACCCTTCTTTTAACCCAGATGGATTACAACGTTTCGCGTATTGGGCAAATACCAATAAAAGCATCAATTTAGTCGCGGACAATAACGACAGGGAATATCATGAAGTATGGCCGGGAGGTCGCACAAACCATTATTGGTTCGATATGAACCGCGATTGGCTTCCAGTACAATTACCCGAAAGTAGAGCACGTATACAAAGTTTTCATAAGTGGTTGCCCAATATACTAACTGACCACCATGAAATGGGCACCAATTCCACTTTCTTCTTTCAGCCCGGAGAACCCACGAGGGTACACCCCTTAACGCCTAAAATGAACCAAGAGCTTACAGCTGAAATAGGAACATACCATGCCAAAGCTTTGGACAAAATTGGGTCCTTATATTATTCGGAAGAGAATTATGATGATTATTATTATGGCAAAGGCTCTACCTTCCCTGATGTAAATGGAAGTATCGGAATATTATTTGAACAGGGTAGCTCAAGAGGTCATATTCAAGAAAGCGAAAACGGACTCTTAACGTTTCCCTTTACAATCCGTAACCAATTTACCGCTGCACTTTCTACCATTGAGGCTGCCAAAAATATGCGTGCCAAAATATTGGATTATCAGCGTAGTTTCTACAAAGGAGTTAGAAATGAGGCAGCTAAGAGTAAAATTAAATCCATTGTTTTCGGGGACATTAAAGATGCGGCAAAGTCCTGGCATTTGGCCGAAATTCTGAATCGACATAAGATAAAATTCCATGAACTAGCTGATGACGCCATTATTGCTGGAAAGAAATATAAAAAAGAAAATAGCTACGTAGTTCCAATGAACCAAAAGAACCACAGATTAATAAAGGCTATGTTCGAGAAACGCACCACATTTACAGATAGCCTCTTTTATGACATTTCCGCCTGGACATTCCCCTTGGCCTTCAATGTTGACTATACTGAACAAAGTTCAATGAATCATACAGGAGCAGAAATAACAGATTTTCTACCCTTATCGGGAAATGTAACTGCCAAAAGCAATTATGCATATTTATTTGAATGGAACGAGTATTATACTCCCAAAGCCCTAAACAAGGTTGTTGAAAAGGGGTTAAGGGCCAAAGTGGCAAAATCTCCATTTAGCTTGGAAGGAAAGCAATATGACTACGGAACTATAATGATCCCAGTTCAGAATCAGGATTTAAACGCTGAAGAGTTATACACATTTCTAAAAGAGTTGGCCCAAGAAAGTAAATTGCAAATCACAGCAGTAAGTACCGGACTTACCAAGGGCATAGATTTAGGAAGTAACGGTTTCGACCCTATTAAGAGACAAAAAGTCGCCATTCTCGTGGGTAAAGGCATTCGTTCCTATGACGCCGGAGAAATTTGGCATTTATTCGATACCCGTTTCAATATGAAGCTGACCAAAATTGACGTAGATTATTTGAGTGGAGTGGATTTAAGCAAATATTCCGATATTATTGTTCCGAGTTCAAGTTCGCGGAACGGTAATTCCTTAAATAATAAATACGCAGGAAAATTAAAAGAGTGGATTGAAAATGGTGGGACTTTAATTGGTTATCGCAACGTTGCCGAATGGCTGAATAAGAATGAGATTATTAAGTTAAAATTCAAAAAAGATACTTTAGTCGCCAAAAATATCTCATTTGGTGAAAAAGATGATTTTAATGGAGCCCAGGTAACGGGTGGGGCAATTTTTGAGGCAAAACTTGATCGCTCCCACCCTATTAATTTTGGCTACAACAACGATAAGTTAGCTTTATTCAGAAATACCAATGTGTATATTGAACCTGATAAAAACAGTTACAACAATCCCATTCAATATACAAACAACCCCTTGTTGAGTGGTTATATATCTGAAGAGAATCTGGAACTAATAAAAGAATCAGTCCCCTTTCAGGTTAAAAGAGTGGGTAAAGGTCGTGTTATTGTATTTACCGACAATACCAATTTTAGGGCCTTTTGGTATGGCACTAATAAACTTTTGATGAATGCCATCTTCTTCGGCAATATGATGTAAGCTAATTTAGCTTTACATAGACAAGATTAAATACAATATAGGTCAAGAAAACGGTTAAGGCTATTTCTTGACCTAGCGCAAGTCTGGTCAAAAGGTAAACTGACAAATAAAAAACCGGAAAAATAACCAAACTTAGTAAAAAACGTAGCGTAGCCATGAATTCCAAATCGGTTATTTGTGGTTTTAGAACTTTGCGCCATAGGACTATCATTGGGAAATTGATAATTACAAATAAAATTCGAACCAATTGCCAAGGCCAAGGAGTCTTTATCTTTTCAGTTTCAGCTGCAAAGTTCGGGTCAATATCCTTGATAATTCTATTTACCTTTTTAGGCTTTAAGTAATCTACTTTTAGATTATTCAACTGGGTAAGTACGTTGTCATAGGTATTCTCATCGTGAATATGCGTAGTCAACTTCTTGAGGTTTTTGAATACAACTTCTTTCAATATAGCCTCAGACCCTTTAAGATCAGCAGGGTCATAATAATCCTGTACGGCGAAATCTTTGCCAATGCACAAGGCAACGCTATCGGGAAAACTTTCGGCCTTCCCATAATTAAGGCCGACAGGGAGTATTCGAATATCCAAATTGGGCCTTTCCTCCAAAGCGCTGAATATCATTTTTGTGAACCCTTTTCGCATGGGTAATCTAACACGTCTTTGAATGCCATGATTCCCTTCCGGAAATAACATAACCGTTTTCCCTTTTACCAGTAGTTCACCACATTTTTTAAAAATCGCCGGATTATTTTTCAAAGTTCCTATGCCATCCCTCAATCTATAAATGGGCATCATTTGTAGATAATTCAATAATTTGCTTACCACAGTATTTTTAAAAAGGTCCGACCGTGCTAAAAAATAGGGTTTCAAACCGCAACTTGTCGCAATGACCAAGGGGTCTATCAGTGCATTTTGGTGATTTGCCAAGAGCATAATTGGTTTGTCTTTTGGTATATTGTCCTTACCAATGACCCTAATTTCACGATAGTAAAAAAAAAGACCCGTGCGTAACCAAAGCTTAATAATAGTATATGAAATTTTCATGAAACCAATTCTTCTTTTCTAATAGGTCGAAACCCCCAAAAACTAGAAAGAACCAAGCCTGAAACCAAATGCCATATTCCCCAAAAAGCGGCTAGTAGTGCCATTCCGCCCAATCCTTCAAAAAAAGTAAAAATCAGCAATAACCCCAACCCAGAGTTCTGAATACCTGTTTCTATGGTTATCGATCTTATATCCCTCTGAGAAAGGCCCATCATTTTAGCCAATGAAAATCCCGTGGTAAAAGCCAATAGGTTGTGCAAGAGTACTATCCAAAAAACATAGAAAACATAGTCCATGAAGATTTCACGGTTATTATATAGCGCTAAGAATATGAGTGAAATAAAGAATAATAAAGAAACTATCTTTAATATTTTTGCCATTCTTTTAGCCAATACTGGTTTGAGGTGATTTACCAACATACCCAAAATCAAGGGAATAGCCAACAAAAGAGATACCAACTTTACCATTTCCAATGGTGAAATAGCCACTTCTTTCAAAATTGTTGCGGTAGGCCCGTACATTGAGCCCCAAAATTGTAGGTTCATTGGCGTCATAAAGACTGCCAATAAAGTGGCTATGGCAGTTAGACTAACAGACAATGCAGAATTGCCTTTGGCAAGATGTGTAATGAAATTTGAAATATTTCCTCCCGGACATGCTGCGACCATAAACATTCCCAAAGCTATGCTGGGCATTGGATTTACGAACCACACCAATAAAAAAGTAATCATGGGCAGTAGAATAAATTGACTAAAAACACCTACAAAAACAGGCTTGGGGTTTTGGGTCAATCTCTTAAAATCACTAATGGAAATTTCCAGCGCAATACCGAACATTACCAATGCCAATGCCACATTCAACACCCATAAGATTTGGCTATCAAAATTAATATGTACATTATCTAAAACTGTTTCGGTCAAACGGTTAGAATCTTTTAATTCCGTTGGGAACAGCTGAATCAGGTCTTATCAATACACCTTCCTTCCCATCTACTGCTCCCAAGATAATACATTCGCCCATAAATTCGCTATTTGTTTTTTAGGAAAGTTAACCACAGCTATTACATGTTTGCCTAAGAGGTCTTCTTTTTTATACAGGGTTGTAATTTGAGCAGAAGATTTTTTGATTCCAATGTTATTTCCAAAATCAATTTTTACCTGGCATGCCAGGTTAAGTGCCTTAAGGAAATCCTTTACTTCAATAATTGTTCCTACGCGCCTATCAATTTTCTCAACATCTTTCCAAACTAAGGTCTCTTTCATCATAAATATATAGATTAATACGTGTTGTTAGATTAATTTAAAAATAGCATTTGAGACCGCAAAGAATTAATGAATTACTTTTAACTTTGGATTAAACCTAAAAGCATGAAGAATGGCAGATACCTCGAGTAAGATGTTGCCCTTGGGAACGAAAGCACCCTTTTTTGATTTATTGGATACGATAACGGATATGACCATTGATCTTGAGTCATTGAAAGGAAAAAAAGGGACTGTAATAATGTTCATTTGCAACCATTGCCCTTTCGTTATCCATGTTATGCCTAAAATTATAGATATGGCCAAGGAATATCAAAAGAAGGGTATTTCATTTATTGGCATATCTAGCAACGACGTAATCAATTATCCGCAGGATGCCCCACATTTAATGAAAAAAATAGCATTTGAAGCCGATTATCCGTTCCCCTATTTATATGATATAACACAAAAAGTGGCCAAGTCCTATGATGCTTCCTGTACTCCTGATTTTTATTTGTTCAATACCAATTTGATATTGACCTATAGAGGTCAATTGGATGATTCACGGCCAGGAAATGGAATACAGGTATCGGGTTCTGATCTTCGAAATGCAATAAAAGCAATACTCTATGGCGAGGAAACAAGCCCAGATCAAAAGCCCAGTATTGGTTGTGGTATAAAATGGAAGGATAATCAACAAAAATAAATGTAAATGAAGATTGGCAAGAAAGAAGTCTTAGAGAAACTAGTCGAATTTAATGTGCCTTTCAAAACCTTCTTTGAACATGGCACATTGTCCGTTGAAGCCTATAAACCTGAAAAGGTTGATTTACAACAACCGCATTCACGTGACGAAGTTTATATCATCATTTCGGGCAGTGGAGAGTTTTTAAATAATGGTGAGCGTACCACATTCATCCCTGGTGATTTTCTATTTGTACGGGCCGGAATAGAACACCGTTTTGAAAATTTTACAGACGATTTTTCAACTTGGGTCATTTTTTACGGCCCTGAAGGAGGAGAAAAAGCCTGATTCATTTTTTTTTGTCATTCACTACAGCCAACCCTTTCGTTCAAGCAAGCTTTGGATATGGGCACAATGATGTTGGCTGTGCCAAGCATACTTGCCTATGTTCTCTTTGACGGTTACCATGAGGTTCCCATCAGGATGAATGTAATATTTTTCGAGCTCCTTGGCTGACAACCCTCTCAACAGATAAATCATTTTGGCATGTAAGGCCTTTAGATATGATATTGACAGTTGAATAGAAGCCGTCCGTGCATCAAACAAGTTACTCCAATCTTTTTCCTCATAAGCTTTGATTACGGGTTCTTGCTCGGTAAGAGCCCATTTAAAGCGCGTATAGCTATGATGATGGCTATCAGCAATATGGTGCACCAATTGCCTAATCGTCCAACCCTCAGGCCTATAAGGCGTTTCTAATTGCTCGGAAGATAAGTCCTTTACCAAATTTTCAAGTACGTTGGGCAAATCTTCCAAAATCTGAAGCCATTCATCTATAATTTGTGGTGTAATATTTTTAGGGTATTCGAAATGCCCAATAGGATATTTCAACTGTTCTAAATTTACATTCTCCATAAGTCAAAATTAGCAAAATTTAATACAGTTTTAACCATCTGGAAATAACATTCAACCCTATAATCCTCTAATTTTATGGGAGAACTGATTTAGAAATGTAAAACCACCAAAAATGGCAACAATTAGATTGGGCGACAAGGCCCCGGATTTTACCGCAGAAAGTTCTGTAGGAACCATTAATTTATACGATTATTTAGGAGACGGATGGGGAATTCTTTTTTCACATCCTGCAGATTTCACCCCAGTTTGTACAACGGAGTTGGGCACAGCGGCGAAGTTTAAAAACGAATTTGACAAGCGTAACGTAAAAATGCTAGCATTAAGTGTTGATGGAGTGGCTTCCCATACGGAATGGATAAAGGATATCAATGAAGTGCAAAACACTACGGTGAATTTCCCTATAATCGCTGATGAGGACAAAAAGGTATCTAATCTGTATGATATGATTCACCCCAATGCAGATAATAACCTCACGGTACGTTCAGTTTTCATTATTGGGCCAGATAGGGCCGTAAAACTAATACTAACCTATCCAGCTTCTACAGGTCGTAATTTTTATGAGCTTTTAAGAGTAGTGGATTCACTGCAATTAACGGCCTACCATAAAGTAGCAACTCCCGCAAATTGGGAACATGGGCAAGACGTTGTCGTAAGTCCTTCTATCCCCACCGATGAAGCCAGAGAAATTTTTCCCAAAGGTGTGGAAGAAGTAAAAACCTATCTAAGAATGACACCAGATCCTTCGGCTTAAACCGAAAATATCTTTATCAAGAAACAAGCAATAACCTTAAGGAATTTCGGTCCATATTGACATTTTCAAAAGGCTTAACACAAAGATAACCTACAAATTATCACGCATTTAATATTTTTAACAGTATCTTTGCGCTTTAATTAATATTTAATTTTTTTATTATGAGTAAAGGAACAGTAAAATTCTTCAACGATTCCAAAGGTTATGGTTTCATCACTGAAGATGGTTCAAACGAAGATCATTTTGTACACATTTCTGGCTTAATCGATGAAGTTCGTGAAGGTGATGTTGTGGAATTTGAACTACAACAAGGTAAAAAAGGATTAAACGCCGTTAATGTGAAAGTAGTTGACTAGGTAACGATTTTAACTTTTTTATAGTAAGACCTCGATGATTTAAAATCATCGAGGTTTTTTATTTTACGCATTTTCCTACATTCATTATGGTTTTTTAAATTTACTTGATTTTTCAACGCAACCTATTTGCACTTGATCAATCTAAACATTAAACACTATGACCACCCCCAGGTCTCACCATAAATAAATTAACCATGTTTACTTTTTTTGCTATTCTGTCCGCTCTTTTAATCATCAACATAATGCTATTACTTCTTAGCGCTGGAGGGGCCAAAAGGTCTTGACAAATACATGTTTATCAAATAAAAGTAGGGTTTTTGAATTTTGAGTTGTTTAGTAAGCAAACACGGTATTAACTCTTGATTTTAGCTATTATGACTTCATTTTTCATCATTTTATTGTGCTTAGTCTTACTAAACACAATACTCTTTTTGGCAAGTCTGGGCCAACGACAAAAAAAGTGATTCGTAAGAAAATTACATGGTATTGCAAACAAAAGACCCCAGTTATTAACTGAGGTCGATTTGATTAATTATTTTCTTGCTTTTGCTAAAGATGTGTGTATCTTTCTATTTAATGGCCATCAATTCCACATCGAAAATCAAAGTAGCATCAGGTGGTATTACCCCACCGGCTCCTGCACTACCATAGGCTAAGTTGGAAGGAATTACAAAACGAGCCTTATCACCCACTTGTAAGAGTGCGATACCTTCATCCCATCCAGAAATCACCTGTCCAGTCCCTAATTGAAAATCTATAGGTTCATTACGTTTGTATGAAGAATCGAAGACCTGGCCATTGAGTAAGGAACCTTCATAATGGACCGAAACCGTCTGACCAGTCTCTGCACGCGAGCCATTTCCTTTTTGGATTAATTTATAGCGTAAACCACTATCTGTTTCTTCAAAACCAGCAGCAACTTTATCCAATTCAACAGCTTGCTTTGCATTTTCTGCTGCTTGTCTTTCTTCACCAGAATTTGCAAATGTTTTAAAAGCATCCATCGCATCCCAGCCTTCTGCCTCAGTTCCAACACGTACAATTTCTATACTTTCAAGTTCATCATTCTGAGCAACAGCATCTACAACTTCCTGTCCCGAAGTTACATGTCCAAAAACGGTATGCTTATTATCTAACCAAGGTGTTGGCACATGGGTAATAAAAAATTGACTTCCATTAGTACCTGGACCAGAATTAGCCATGGACAATACACCTGGCTCGGCATGGGTAAGCTCTGGATGGAATTCATCATCAAACTTATAACCTGCATCCCCAGTTCCTGTTCCCAAAGGACAACCTCCTTGAACCATAAAATCCGGAATAACCCTATGAAATTTTAAACCATTATAATAAGGCTCACCCGCTGACTTAGCCGTGTTTTCCATTTTCCCTTCGGCCAAAGCAACAAAGTTGCCCACGGTACCCGGGGTTTTATCATGAGTAAGTCTTACTAATATTTCTCCTTTCGAAGTATTGAATTTCGCGTAAATTCCGTCTTGCATGTTAAGCTTTTTTTTATGAACGGCAAAGGTAAGGAAATTAAGAATTAGTTCAATGAGAGACTGCAAGAAATGGCAGAACCATATTTAGAACTCCCGATTTTGGAAATTTGGATAAATAACACCTAAGCGAGTAACCACATGGTGTAACTATCCCTTGCCCCTTATAGGTTTAACAATACCGTATTTATCAAATAAGTAGATTAAGCTTGTCATTGCGGCCGCACCAAGCTCTAATTCTCGCTTATTTACATGTTCAAAAGTGTCATTTTCGGCATGGTGATGGTCAAAATACCGCTGGGAGTCGGGACGTAATCCAGCCAAAACCATAGTACCATTTTTTAATGGATTGATATCAGCACCACTCCCTCCTTTTACAAACATATGAATCAAATAAGGCTCAAATAATTTTTTCCAAGCTTCTACTCGCTCAAAATTGGCATCCGAGCAATCAAAAGAAAAACCACGGGGTGTAAATCCACCAGCATCACTTTCCAAGGCAAAAACATGATTTTCATTTTTTTCTTTGGCCAGCTGTGCATATTTATTTCCTCCTCGAAGTCCATTTTCCTCATTCATGAACAAAACCACTCTTATGGTTCTCTGTGGCCTGTAACCGCTCTCCTTTAATAATCGAAGTACTTCCATGCTTTGAACGCAACCAGCTCCGTCGTCATGTGAACCATCACCTAAGTCCCAGGAATCTAAATGCCCACCTACCAGCATTATTTCATTGGGATATGTAGAACCACGTATTTCTCCGACCACGTTATACGATTCAACATCTTCGTATACTTTGCAATTCTGTTTAAAATAGAATTTAATACTTGGATTTAGTTTTAAAGTAGTACTTAATAATTCGGCACCATTCGTACTTATTGCGGCTGCCGGAATTCTCTTTGGAACCGATAAGTCGCCATAACTCATAGTTCCCGTATGTGGATAGTCGTCAAGCCTTAAATTCATGGAACGTACTATGACGCCAACGGCACCATATTTTGCCGCTTCGGCTGCTCCAGAATATCGTTGGTCTACACAACCTGAATAGGATTGAAAGGTGTTTATATTGGTTGGATCCATTGGTCTGTTAAAGAAAATTATTTTACCGGATATTTTGTTCTTTCCCAACTTACTTAGTTCCTCAATACCCTTAACCTCAATTATATTCGCTTTTATTCCCCCTGCAGGGGTAGCTACTGAGCCTCCCAATGCACAAATTGGTACATTGCTGGTTATACCAGGAGCACTTTCCAGATAGGCAAATTCTGGGATTCCCCGCACCCATTTTGGAACCATCACCGTTTGCAACCAAACGCGATCAATTCCCAAAGAATCCAATTGCGATTTTGTATAATTTACAGCCTGCTGTGCTTGTATTGAACCGGAAAGTCTTCCACCAATTTGATTTGACAAATAATTTAACCAGTCATAAGATTTACCCTTAGTAAGGGCCACATCGTAAATTGTCTTGATTTGTATCTCATCAGCTGTTTGCGCCGAAACCTGAAGCGATATGGTTAAAAATAATACGGTAATCTTTATTAGCCTCATTCGTTTTCCAATTGCTGATTATAAGCTTCTAAATTAGCTTTTATTTCTCCATCAAGTTCTGGTTCGGATATATCTTTATATTTTTTTAACTCTTCTAGCAAAATGGATGACACAATCACCCTTGCCGCTTTTTTATTATCTGCGGGAACAACATACCAAGGGGCATGAGGTTTTGACGTATTCCTAATGGCCTCTTCATAACAATTTTGATATTTGTCCCACAGTTTTCTTTCCTTAAGATCACTAGGTGAAAACTTCCAATGTTTTTGTTTCAATCTTAAACGTCTCAACAATCTTTGTCGCTGCTCTTCTTTTGAAAGGTGTAGGTAAAATTTGAATATAAGGGTTCCGTTCTCTGCCAAGTTCCTCTCAAAATTGTTTATCTGATCAAAACGAGTATCCCAAAACTTTTGGTCAATATCATTCACTTCGTGAATGTCAGGAATATTTTCGCTCAAAATGTACTCGGGATGAACCCTTGTAACCAATACATTTTCATAATGGGTTCTATTAAATACCCCAAATTTACCTTTTGCGGGCAAGGCAATATAATGCCTCCAAAGATAATCGTGTTTTAGTTCCAATTCTGTTGGGACCTTAAAGCTATGTACTTCAACGCCAGTGACATTAAAGTCTTTAAACACCTCACGAATCAGACTGTCTTTACCAGAAGTATCCATACCTTGTAGGCATATCAAAACACTATATTTCCCATGAGCATACAGGATGTCCTGAAAATCCCCAAGGGCTCTTCTGATTTTTTCCAAACTTTTTTTCAACTCCTTATCGGTCATCCCAAAATTCTCTAAAGTCGCAACTTTATCAAGTTTTAAGCTTGCATTGGCTTCATAAAAAGATATATCTATGTTCTTCATGCCTTGAATATAGAATATTTTTATCGTTGAAATACAAGCTATGTTAAAAAAAATTACCGTTTAACCTCCACATTTTTCAGTTTATCTATTATATCCAATAGTTACTGCCATGTATCGAAAAGAATTGGATTGTATTGAGCTCCATAACTAATTTTACAGTGTAATATTCCCAAATCTTACACGCTACAAAACTCCTGCATTATGAAGAGCTATTATTCGATATTTATAGTTGTATTGGTTTTCCTCTTTTCCTCTTTCAATGTTTACAAAGCATGTGAATATGCGGGTTCTAATATTAATTTTACAAAAAAGAAGATTGAAAAGGCCCTTGCTGTAGAAGATGTTAACTTGGCCCATTACCACGCTTATAAAGCACTAAATACCATCGAAAAATCAAAATACCAACTTAAGGAATGTGGATGTGATTATGCTTCGGAAAGTATTGCTGACGGTCTTAAGAATCTAAAATTTGCTACCAAGGCAACTTCTTTGAGTAGCACTCGGATACTATTGAACAAGGCCTTGGAAAATACCTTGGACGGACTAGAGGCACTACAAGAGCATGAATTTCATAATAGTCGCTACGCTAGTAACGTACTAGTAATGAATACCATTGTCGCCAATAATGAAAAAGCGGCTTTTAAGAAACCTGAAAAAAGTGAACTAGAAAGTACCATTGATACGTCTTTAGAGAAATATCGGGAATCTTTGGACAAAATAGTAACTTCGGTTGACTGTAAAGTAGCAAGGGCATTTGCAGAAAACATCTATTTACATTGCGAGCAGCAACTTTTGCGCTCCGATCTTACAGAAGGCAAGAAATATTATAACCTCAGAACAAAAGAAATTACGGACAAAGCTCTTGAAAAACTAAAAGATTGCAACTAACAACTTGGTCCTATTTACTTGCAAACAGCTTTACATCTTCTTCGGTAACCTCATTACCACTCAATATTATCAGGCGCTCTACAACATTTCGCAATTCCCTGATATTACCCGTCCAATCATAGCCTTTAAGCTGCTTTATGGCACCTTGGGAAAATTCTTTGGGAGTGACACCCTGTTCTCCTGCAATTTTATCCGTAAAATGATTAATCAAAATCGGAATATCGTCTCTTCTATCGTTTAACGACGGTACTTTAATCAAAATAACGGCAAGACGATGGTACAAATCTTCCCTAAACTTGTTATCTTTTATTTCTTTGTTAAGATCTTTGTTCGTTGCTGCAATTACGCGAACATCTACTTTTATATCCTTACCCGACCCGACCCTGGATATTTTGTTTTCCTGAAGAGCGCGTAAGACCTTCGCTTGGGCCGATAAGCTCATATCACCAATTTCATCTAAAAATATTGTTCCCTTATTGGCAGCCTCAAACTTACCTGCTCGATCTTTGATTGCTGATGTAAAAGCCCCTTTTACGTGACCAAACAATTCGCTTTCAATCAATTCTGAGGGTATTGCAGCACAATTTACCTCTATAAATGGAGCTGAGGTTCTGGGACTCTTTTCATGTATCCAATGTGCAACCAGCTCCTTACCGGTACCGTTTGAACCGGTAATCAAAACACGTGCATCCGTGGGCGCGACCTTTTCAATAATATCCTTGATATTATTTATTTCCTTGCTATCACCGATCATTTCATAATTCTTGCTGACCTTTTTCTTTAAGATCTTATTTTCAACAACCAATTCCTTTCGATCTAGCGCATTTCGGACCGTCGTCAACAAACGATTTAAATCTGGCGGCTTCGATATGTAATCAAAGGCTCCCAAACGCATTGTGTTAACTGCAGTATCAAGGTCTCCATGCCCCGAAATCATGACAAAAGGGATTTCCGGTTTGATTTTTCGAGCGGCCTCAAGAACCTCAACACCATCCATTTTCGGCATTTTTATATCACATAAGACCAAATCATAATCATTGCTCTTAATGGCCTCTAGTCCCCGTAACCCATCTTCCGCCTCCTCAACTTGATATGATTCACTCTCTTCAGAGAGTATCTTTACCAAGACCCTACGAATAGCAGATTCGTCTTCAATTACCAAAATTCTTGACATAATTTCCTTAATTTATATTCCTATTCTAAAACCCGTCCTAAAATACAGACTAGGTTCATCGTTTAATGTAAAAATATCATTTCTATCCTTATCGCGTAAAACCCCATCTTGAAATAATGTATGCCCTGCATAACCATAAAAAGACATATTCTTAGTGATGTTATATTGATAACCTACTGTAAATAATGCCGCGGAAGATGATATTGACGATGCAAAACCAGTATTGGGCATAATAATATTATTTTGGAGATTTACGAAATATCCATCTAAAATAAATTCCGTTTGAATCATATGATTCTTTTTCAAATGATATTTTAATCCCATCTTAGGCACCCCAACTACATAGGTCCAATTTGGATGGAATCGCTTTTCATAATAAATAATCGGTAAAGGAATCCGAAGTGCCACAGTTGAGTTATAAGCCAATCCCAAAACCAAGCGCATTGGCTTTTCTATGTTTTGACGGTCTTTAAAGGCTCCGACCGTAACATTTACCGAAACATCGCCATTTTCCAGACTATTGGTCAATGTTGAAGATAACCTTGGCGTTACCACCCCTATAAAACGCCAATCTTGATTGTATTTGAACACATAGGCCAAATTTAGGTCTACTATGTGAAGATTCTCAAGGCCAATGTTATCGAAAGGAGTGTCACCCCCAATTTCATATGCAAGATAATTATATTCAGCACCTACAATGACATTATCGATTTCACGAACTTTAAAAGGGATATTGGCCACTAATTTAATTCGCGATAACTCGGCATCTGCATTGTTTTTAGGCATTAGCATATACTCCAACCTAAATATATCAGGTGATTGCGTATAACCCTTAAAGATGCACAATATTAAAAGAAAAAAACAAATCAAAGATATCCTTATCATTTCTTTCTTAGTATTCAATTGTTTTTGGATTGCTGAAATACATGAATATCTCTTTGGGGAAATGGAATTGTAATATCCAGCTCTCGGAATTTAGCATCGATCTTATATCTTAATTCGCTTTTAATCATTGGATTAAAAAAACTATCGGTAACAAAAAAGTTTAAAGAGAATAAAAGGGCTGAATCACCAAAATCCTCAAACAACACAAAAGGTTTTGGGTTTTTCAAAACCCCTTTTTGATTACTCACAACTTCTTCCAATACCTTGGTAACCAGTTGCACATCACTCCCATAGGCCACTCCAACATTCACCTTTTCCCTTGTGGTTTTATGATTTTGGGTGTAATTGTAAATAATATCGCTAATGAATTTATGGTTGGGGATAATCAAAACCTTATCTTCCCTTGTTATTGCCCTCACCGTTCTTAATTTAATTTCGATAACCTTACCTATTTTTCCGTTTACTTCAATAATATCACCAACGCTTAGTGATTTATCGACAATGATAAATATTCCACCGATTACATCTTGGAACAGTTCCCGCAGCGCAAGGCCCAGACCCACAAAAAGAGCAGCTGATGCCGTAATCAATATTGTTATATCAATTCCGGAAGCACTAATCGTAATCAGGACTACAATGACATAAACCGTATATTTGATGAACTGAAAAACGCTGATAAATTTTAGTTTATCATCCTGGTTCATCTTACGTGTAAAAAATATCCCAAGCCATTTAAGGGCCAACCCTGTTAATACAAATGCAATGGAAAGCATTACCAACAACCCTACAGTAACATTAATGGATGTATCCCCTTCACCAATATGCAAGCCCAAATCAAGGAATTCTTTGATAGATTCCCAAATATCTTTTTCTATAACTTCCCTTACTTTGTTGGATTTATCCTGATTCATAATCAATACTTTATCCACTTGAACAATTCCTTATAAGTAGGTTTTTTTCCATACATCAAAATACCTACCCTATAAATTTTGGCGGCCAACCAGACAATACCCACAAAGGTTATTATCAACAAAACAATTGAAGTTACTAGTTCCCAAATAGGCACACCTCCTTCACCTATACCACCAGGCAGCCGCATAAGCATAACGATAGGTGAGGTCAGCGGAAATAAAGAAAACCCAACTGCTATGGGGCCGTGTGGATTGCTAAAAACCGAAAAGAAACCAACATAAATAGCCAACATCAATGGCAAAATAATCGGAAAAATAAATTGTTGAGTATCTGTCTCATTATCAACCGCTGCACCTATTGCTGCATATATTGAGCTATAGATCAAATAACCCAAGGCAAAATAAATGACAAAAAAACAGATTAGCATAAACCACGGAATTTTAGAAAAATCGGTCCATACTTCTAGCGCAATTTTATTTACTTCGTTAACCTCAGGAGTAACTTTAGAAGCAATCCTGACTGTAGAATTGAAATTAGAAGGGTCAATATCAAAAACAAAAACTGCCACCATCAACAATAAGGTGGCTGAAATTACCCAAATAGCAAATTGTGTTATTCCCGCTAGGGAGGCACCTATTATCTTACCCATCATCAATTGAAAAGGTTTTACCGATGATATGATCACTTCTATTATCCTACTAGTCTTTTCTTCAATGACACTGCGCATTACGAACCCTCCATAAATGATAATGAACATCATGATCAAATAACCAAATGCCCCTCCAACCACTGCATTGATAACATTAATTCCTTTTAGGTTTTGCTGTCCTGCGAATGTTGCCGTTTTTATCTCAAACTTTTCGTCCATAAGGGCGAATTCTTCCGTCGAAACTCCAAAATCTTGTAACCTTCTTGCTCTTAGCCTTTCTTGAAAAAGGTCTTCCAATTGATCAATTGTCGATGCACTTGGGGCCTCTTTGGTAAAAAAATATGCCTTCTGCACCACCTCTTCCAGACTTTTTTCGTTTGGTATATGCAATAACCCGTAGTACCCAGCACTCATTGTTGAATCCTTAGCAGCTTGCAAAGAGATATCCCTAAATTGGACATAGGAGGTGTTTTCTGTAGTATGAAAATCGTTCGAAAAATAAATACTTTCGTTAAAAACACCAATGATGCGCTTTTCATTGTCATTTATCTTGGTCAGATAAGCTATTAAAACCACCATGCCAACCATTAGTATTGGACTTAAAAAGGTCATTACGACAAAGGATTTGTTTCGCACCTTTGCCAAGTATTCCCGACGTATGATAAGTGGCAACTTATTCATTGGCATCTTTGTTTTGAACAGTTTGGATAAATATCTCATTGGCCGACGGAATGGTTTCCACAAACTGATTAATATTGGCCTTACCCGCCAAAAACGCCAAAATATCTTTGGAATCATTAGTAGGTAACTGCAAAGTGAAATCCAATTGATTTTCATTAGAATTGAATTCTGAGGATGTCAATTGAAATTTATTGGACAACTCATTCAAAAGACACTCGCCATTTTCAACTTCCAAACCAACTTTGAAAATATTGTTTTTATATGCCTTCTTTATATCAGACAATTTGCCGTCCAATATTTTTTCAGATTGATGTATTAATGCAATATGCTCGCATAATTCCTCTACAGATTCCATTCGATGTGTCGAAAAAATAATTGAAGTGCCATTATTCCTTAGGTTAAGTATCTCATCCTTTATGATATTGGCATTGATAGGATCAAAACCACTAAATGGTTCGTCAAAAATGAGCAATTTAGGTTCATGAAGGACAGTAATAATAAATTGGATTTTCTGGGCCATACCCTTAGAAAGTTCTTGAACCTTTTTATTCCACCAATTTCCAATATCCAATTTTTCAAACCAAAATTTCAAGCGCTTTTTGGCTTCATTTCTATTAAGCCCTTTTAACTGGGCCAAATACAGGGCCTGCTCGCCAACCTTCATGCTTTTATACAAGCCTCTTTCTTCAGGCAAATATCCAATGGTACTTATATGATGTGGCTTTAAAAGCTCTCCATCAAAAAACACCTCCCCGCTATCGGGATAGATTATTTGATTAATAATACGTATGAGGGTAGTTTTACCAGCACCGTTTGGGCCAAGAAGCCCATAAATACTATTTTCAGGAATTTCCAAGGAAACTTTATTTAGAGCGATGTGCTTCCCAAATTGTTTGGTAACCTCTTTAGTAACCAAAATATAGTTCATGTAGGCAATTTTGCCAAAGATATAGAATTGCTATAAACTGTATGACTCCAAAAAACAAAACCCCTATTAATAAAATGTTAAGATTTACATAGATTTCGATATGCGTTTAACATTCTATTTTCAATACATCTCTTTGATATACATTAATATAGGAAGGCACCTAAAAAACAAAACCCACCCTCAAAAAATCAAGGATGGGAAAAAAATTGCTATGAAAAAGAAAATTAATATTGGTTTCCCAATATTAAATCAAATATACGTTTTTTATTTAATACTCAATCTGATATTCGTTAGGAGAACATATCTTTTACTTTTTCAAAGAAAGATTTATCCGATTTCTCCGGTTTTGGCTCAAAATTCTCATTGCCGCTCATTCTTTCAAAAAACTCTTTTTGCTCCCTATTCAGTTCCTTAGGCGTCCAGACATTTACATGTACCAAAAGATCGCCACTTCCATAACCGTTTATACTGGATATGCCTTTACCTCTTAGTCTCAGAATCTTACCCGATTGTATGCCCGACTCCAATTTGATTCGTACTTTACCACTTACGGCATCAATCTCCTTTGAAGTTCCTAATACCGCTTCGGAAAAGCTGATATAAAGGTCATAATGTAAATTATCCCCTTCTCGTTTAAGGGTATCATGGTCCTGTGTCTCAATGGCTACCAACAAATCTCCTGAAAATCCATTTCCCGGTGCTTCATTTCCTTTCCCAGGCACTTTTAGCTGCATACCTTCCTCAACACCCGCCGGAATTTTAATCGAAACCGTTTCTTCTGCTATTTTCAAACCTTGGGCATCAGCATCGCTTGGTCGTTTATCAATAATTTGTCCACTTCCACTACAGGCATTACATGTCGCAGCAGTTTGCATTCTGCCAAGAATGGTATTAGTGATTTTTGTTACCTGCCCCCTACCACCACAGGTTGCACAGGTCTTATAAGTAACTCCGGTAGCCTGGATCTTTCTACGAACCTTTACTTTTTTCTCGACACCATGGGCGACTTCTTCCAAAGTAAGCTTTACCCTTATTCTAAGATTACTACCCTTTACCCCTCGTTGACCACCGCCACCGAAACCACCGAAACCACCACCACCAAAAGCTCCACCAAAAATGTCACCAAACTGGCTAAAGATATCATCCATGTTCATTCCTCCGCTGCCAAATCCTCCGCCATTTTCAAAAGCAGCATGGCCATACTGGTCATAGCGTGCCTTTTTATCTGAATTACTAAGAACTTCATAGGCTTCAGCAGATTTTTTAAATATCTCTTCTGCCTTTGGATTACCTGGATTTTTATCAGGATGGTGCTCTAACGCTTTCTTTCGGTACGCTTTTTTAATTTCAGCCGCTGTAGCATTTTTACCAATGCCCAGTATGTCATAATAATCTTCCTTCATGCTCGATTTTTAGTTTCCGACTACCACTTTCGGATGGCGAATTATCCTATCTCCCAGTCTATAACCTTTTTCAACAACATCTATGATCTTGCCCTTGAGTTTTTTGCTCGGTGCAGGTATTTGTGTAATGGCATTATGAATTTCAGCATCAAAGGTATCTCCCTGTTTTGCCTGTACTTCCTCCATCCCTTTTGATTTTAGCGTCTCTTTTAATTTTCCATTGATAAGTTCAACGCCCTTGAACATTTCTTTATCCTGTGATTTCACCAATTCCTTTAGAGCCCGATCAAAATCATCTAGTACAGGAAGCAATGCGACAATGACCTCTTGACCAGCCGTTTTGAACAAATCAATACGTTCCTTGGAGGTCCGCTTTTTATAATTTTCAAATTCTGCGAATAGGCGTAGGAATTTATCTTTCTCTTTTATCAGATCTTCTTCAA